>DAOVAK010000251.1 GCA_030671095.1 Deltaproteobacteria bacterium
GTCCTCGTCAACGTGAACCGACCCTTAGGGGCGCCCTGGAATCTCACTTGCGATCAGATAGACAGCTTGTCGCAGCGAGATACAGGGTGGATGCAGCTCTACTGCGAATCAAACCAGGAGATCCTGGATACGGTTATTCAAGCCTACAGGATCTCAGAATCCATCTGTATCCCATCCATGGTCTGTCTGGACGGTGTCTATCTCTCATACCTATCGGAAACCGTGGAAATCCCTGAACAGGATAAAGTGGATGAGTACCTGCCCTCTTATGCGCCTGCCTACAAAATACCTGGCGGTGGCTGGAAGCTCTATGACTTATCCCCCTCTTTTTCAGAACCTATAGCACCCGATTTCATGAGAGACCGATATCACCTGCATAAACTGGAGAGTAAATGCTTGGCCAAGGCCATTGAATGCAACGATGAGTTTCATTCTGTTTTCGGCAGATCCTACCCACCCGTTGAAGAACATTACTGCGAAGATGCAGACGTTGTCGTTGTCATGTCTGGAAGTGCGGTGGGAACGTGCAGACATGTGGTGGACGCCATGCGTGAGCAAGGACATGCTGTGGGAATGGTCAAATTAAGGATGTTTCGCCCTTTTCCTGGAGAGCTTCTAAGAAATACTTTGGAGAACAAAAAGAAGGTTCTGGTCATCGAGAGAGACATCTCACCAGGGACAGGTGGGATCTTTTGCCAAGAACTGAAATGGGCCATGAGTGGTACAGATGTGGCTAATCAAATCTATGGATTTGTTTCAGGCCTGGGTGGGGCGGATATTACACCTAAACTCATTGAAGAAGCGATCCGTTTTGCCATGGATTCTGATCGGCCAATTCGAGACGTCATATGGCTCGGGCTATCCCCTGACAAGGACGAAGATGAATATGACAGAAACACAATTAAGATACAATGACATAGAGTATATTGAACCACCCCATGGCTTTTGCCCCGGGTGTTCGGTCGTATTGGCCCTTAGGTATTTCCTCAAGGTTGTTGGAGATAAGGTGGTGCTCGTCATGCCGCCGGGTTGTGCTGCCCCGAGTGTTCTGTTTCCTAAGAGGAGTCTAATACACAACGGTAAATTACTTGACATTGTGTCCTGTCCATTCGGCTCAGCTGCAATTTTTGCAGGAGGCATCAAGACCGCATTAGAGGCGAGGGGCGACAAGGAAACAGAAGTGATAGCTTGGGCAGGAGATGGGGCCACATTTGACATTGGTTTTGGCGGCGTTTCAGCAGCAGCAGAACGAAATGAGGACATCATCTACGTGTGCTATGACAATGAAGCCTATATGAATACGGGGAATCAACGAAGCAGTGCAACGCCATGGGGTGCAAGAACGAGCACGAATCCTCCGCCAACCCCAAAGAATGAGCACAAGAAGGACATGATGTGGGTCATGATGGGGCACGAAGTCCCCTACGCAGCCACTGCCACCGTTGCCTATGCGGATGATCTGATGGCCAAGGCGAAGAAGGCGAAGGGGATAAGGGGATTTAGGTTCCTGCATATTCTCACCCCCTGCGTTCCAGGATGGAGGTATCCTCCTGAACTCACCATCAAAATATCGAAACTGGCGGTTCAAACCAGGGTGTTCCCACTATATGAAATTGAGAATGGCACAAGGATAACGATCAACAAGAGGCCAAAGGCAAAGGAACTGAAAGCGTTTACCGGATTGCAGGGAAGGTTCAGCCATCTGAGTGAAGATGATATCGCACAGTTGCAGGAGGAAGTGGAAAGACGCTGGAATAGACTGAACCATATGGCTGGGTTTGCTGCAGAGAAATGACTTAACCCCCTCCCCAACCCTCCCCTTTGAAGGGGGAGGGCAGAGCTTGTCCCGTACTTGATACGGGAGTGGGGGTGGAAGCTGAAAAGAGGGGATGAGAAAGCTTAGCTTAGAGGAATGGGAGAAAAAGTACATTGTCGGGTCCATAGAGAAGTTCGACCAGAAGTACACCATGTTCAGTCGACCCCTGTGGGATCCCAAGATTAAGGACCTACTAAGATGGGTCTTAAAACGCTCAGCAAGTAAGGGCAACCCAGGGAACACGCTCCAGGATCAGGCACTCAGAATCGGCTCTCGGGTTGGCGTCATGATGCACATGTTTGAAAACGACCGACCTAACCCAAGCGCCATTGCGAGAGAGATAGGGGCCATTGCTACCCCAGAACGGGTGGCCAGAAATACCATGGTCTCCCTGCCTCCGGAAGGAGAGAAACTGGAGATTACCGATTCAACAAAATTAACCCGAGATATAAAGAATGCCGCTATCTACTATGGTGCCGACATTGTGGGCATCTGCAAACTGGATAGACGCTGGGTATACTCCCACTCCTTTGACCTGGGTTCTGGCGAGTACAACCCGCAGGAATTACCTGAGGCGTTCCAATTCGCCATCGTGATGGGCTTTGGCGAGGACTACAACATGCTCAGGTATTATCCTACCTATATAGCAGATGCGGAAACCAGCCTGGGGTATAGTCGTATGGCCATTACCAATGCCTACATAGCAAAGTTTATCAAGACCCTTGGATATAAAGCCATGTCCTGTTCCACCAATGACGTGGCCCTCACCGTACCCATGGCTATGCAGGCCGGCCTAGGAGATCTGGGGAGACTGGGACAGCTGGTTACCCCGGAATATGGACCTGCCGTCAGGATCAGTAAAGTCCTGACTGAATTACCCCTGATCCCTGATAATCCTATAGATTTCGGTGTCACGGAATTTTGCTCAGCTTGTGAGATATGCGCAGACAAATGTCCCGGGCAAGCAATTTTACATGGTGAGCGGATCACTGAGGCGCGTAATGAATCAAATGTGGCGGGTGCGTTGAAGTGGCCCATAGATGCAGAGAAGTGCATCGGTCATTGGGCGCGTATTGGTAAACCATGCACAATCTGTCTGAGTGTTTGCCCCTTTACAAAACCGGATAACTGGTTTCACCAAATGGCGAAGTGGTTGGTGGATCATGTGAGGTGGGCTGACCCCTTGTACATCAGGCTAGATAAGCTGCTGGGCTACGGAAAGTCGTACCCAGCGGAGGATTTCTGGGACAAATGGCAACCACAACCAAACAGGGAAGGGCGAGTAAGAATCAACGATTGAGATCAGACCAGGGCTGTATTCCCCTGGTTTCTCTAAAGGGTTCGGGGCAACCGCGAGCTTCTGGGCGTATAGGCCATCACTGAAAGATTGGTAAACTTAAACCGTTATCAAACATCCAGAAAGGAGGAGGTAAAATGAGGAAATTACAGTTTATGATGGTTGCGGGAATATGTCTTGGTTTACTGTTAACGCCTCAACTAAACAATTTTGCTCCCGCTGATGCCGCAAAGACCCTAAAGCTGGGTAATACGGTACCCATGAAGACCAAGGAGGGGATCCAGATCAAAAATTGGCTTGAATTGCTCGCTCAAAGAACGAATCAAGCGGGTGGGCTGGTGGTCAAGGGGGAAAGATATAATGTTCAGATCATCTCGTATGATGATGAATACAGCGCTGATACGGGACGTGCTGCTGCGGAAAGGCTAATCTACCAAAATAAGGTAAAGCACATTATCTGTCAATGGGGTTCAGCCCCCATTGTGGCCACGCTGCAAGTGGCTGAACCCAACAAGGTGCTGCAGATCGCCAACGGGATGACAGAAAAGACGATGGACCCCAAGTGGCACTACTTCTATCGCGCCCCTTCCCTCTTCTGGATCAATGGCCAGCAGGTGGAATACGTCAATCAGTTCAAACAGAGGGGTCTTCCCATGACGGTCGCTTTCATTCAGCCCGACGATATAACCGGCCGAGGGTCAACGAAAAAGCAGACCAGGTTGTACAACAATTTAGGTGTAAAGATAAAGGACACCCTCTTCTATAAGCGGGGAACCACAGACTACACACCTTTTGCCACCAAGATTAAATCGATTAATCCGGGTTTTGTGGATACGGGCACGACCAGAGGAGGGGCTCCCACGCTTTTACTGGCTAAAGCCCTTTATGAAGTGGGCTACAAAGGTAGCATCCTCTTCAATAACATGGCAGGTACCTGGAAAGAGATCGTGGCCAAAGTTGGCCCTGAATCGATCGAGGGGGCGGTCGGAGGCTTTAAGGACCCACGGGAGTATCGCAAGGAAAAATGGGTCCTGGAGCTCTGCGATGCCTATGAGAAGAAGTACGGGATCTGGGAGACGGATGCTGTGAACTGGATCACGGGCTGGTTTGCCTTTGTGGCAGCTGTCAAAAAAGCCAACAGTCTCGACCCGGATGACCTGACTAGGGCACTGGACGGCTTGGAATTTGATGCGCTTGACTATAAGAGGAGATTCGTCTCTCGTCCCGACAGGAAGAATCCCAGGACCTGTGATTCTGTGGGCGAACAGGTTCCAGGGATTATTAAGAACGGGAAGTTCCAGGTCATAAAGATTATGTCCGTAGATGAAAATTATGAAAAAACCATTAAAGCATTCGGCTTACAGAAAGTGTACGGGTTGCAATAAGGTGGAAAAGCTTCGCTGACCTTCCCTCTTTTCTTGAAGGAGTGAGGGGGAAGTGCTGCGAAATGTCATTGCGAGGCTGACGAAGGAAGCCGAAGCCGTTCGGCCTCGAGCCTTTCGACAATGAGCTCAAGGCCGAATTGCTCACGGCCGAGAGGCAATCCCCCCTAGCCCCCCTTTACCAAGGCATGCCAGAATGCTCCGTTGTTTAGAGCGGGGATGAATGCCATCCTTTTAAATTCCCCTCCCTCGATGGGTGGGGCTTGGGGAGGGTGAAGAAGAGCATCACCCCCACCCCCGTATCTAGTACGGGGCAGGCTTAATCCTCCCCAATCAAGGGGGAGGAGATCGTTTTGCGGTTGAACGAAAGATGCCCCGCCCTTTAGGGCGGGGAGCTTCACTAACGGGGGGTTGGGGGGACAGGGACTCTCGTCCCATCGGGACGGGCTCGCAATGACCAGGTATTGCACGGATAGGTGGGATTTGGTGATCTGAATTACGCTGATCGTGCGAAAAACTAGAGGAGATAATTTGGCAAGATGGATTTGGGCATCTTTTTCCAATGCCTGATAAACGGGCTGGCAATTGGCGGCCTATACGCGGTGGTGGCCTCCGGGTTTACGTTGGTGTTGGGCACCATGAAGATCTTCAACTTCGCCCAA
>DAOVAK010000077.1 GCA_030671095.1 Deltaproteobacteria bacterium
ACGGAGAGCACCATGACAAAGACCTTTATGCCCACAGTAAAAACAAAGGAGGAATTGTTAGACCTTCAAGTGGAAGGGCTGAAGTGGACAGTCAACCACGCCTATAAAGGATCCCCGTTTTACCGCAAAAGATTGGATGAACAGGGAGTAAAAACAGAGGATATACGTTCCCTCGATGACCTGGGAAAGCTCCCCTTAACGACCGCTGATGACCTGAGGGAGGGCTACCCTTTCCCCCTTCTCTCTGTTCCCCTTGAGAAGGTGGTACGCATCCACGCCTCATCCGGCACCACGGGAAAGAAAAAGGTCCTTTGTTACACACAGAAAGATATCGACGACTGGATGCACTTCTTTGCCCGCTGTTATGAAATGGCACAGCTCACTGCCGAGGATAGGGTGCAGATTACTGCGGGATATGGCCTCTGGACAGCAGGGGTGGGTTTTCAGGTAGGCGCTGAGACATTCGGGGCGGTGGTTATTCCAGTGGGCCCGGGAAATCTGGATTTGCAATGTCAGTTTCTGGTTGATTTCCAGACCACTTTCCTTGTGAGCACTTCGTCCATGGCACTTCTCATGGCTGAAGAGATTAATAGACGGGGAATTCGCAAAAAAATCAGTCTGAAAAAGCTGACGGTCGGGTCGGAACGGACCAGTGATGCCATGAAAAAACGAATACAGGCGCTTCTCGATTTGGAGGACATGTTTGATATACCTGGAATGACTGAACTTTATGGCCCGGGAACTGGGTTGGATTGTGTTTACCACACAGGAATCCACTACTGGGCTGATTATTATATCCTGGAAATCCTTGACCCAGACACGCTCAAGCCCGTACCCGAGGGTGAGATAGGAGAAATGGTGGTAACCACGCTGAGAAAAGAGGCCGCCCCCCTGATTCGTTACCGGACCAGGGATCTCACGAGATTAATTACGGGTGATGATTGCCCATGCGGTTCCATCATGCCGCGGCATGATAAGATTTTGGGCCGTTCAGACGATATGATTATTTTCAGGGCGGTCAATATCTATCCGGGACAGATTGATCATGTTTTGTCTGGCATCGATGGGATTGGAAGTGAGTATCAGATCCATCTGGATAGAGGGAAAGACGGAAAAGATTATATGCGTCTGAAGGTTGAACGGGATCAAGGTGTGGAAAGTGCCCAAGACAAAGGATTGAGTAAAATGATAGGCGAAGAGATCAAGAAGCAGATCATGGTGAGCCCGGGCGTAGAGTTGGTAGATTACGGCTCTTTGCCTAGATCCGAGAGGAAGACCAAGCGGGTTTTTGATAATAGAGAGGAATAGATTTTAGATTTGCGATTTTAGATTTTGGATTTCTGAACCAGGTCAGGAACAAGATCTGGATTTGGGAATGAGGAATTAGTGACAAGTTACGAGTAACAAGTGACTAGTTGATTCCTTTCACATATTTTACTTTTCACTCGTTACTTGTCACTCGTCACTCTCCATCAAGCAAGTAGGCATATGAAGAGATTTGATTACTACCGACCTCAAACACTAAAAGAAGCCTTTTCCCTCATGGAGAAATTGAAAGGCCATGCTAAATACATTGCAGGAGGCACGGATATTCTGGTGAGGATAAAGCAGAAGGCCATCCAGCCAGACGCATTAGTTTCTCTAACGGGAGTAAGCACTCTGAACAATATCAGCCATAATGGCGGATTATCTTTGGGAAGTATGACCCCTTTCAGGGATTTGGAAAGAGATCCCGTTATTGCCCGGAAATATCCGGCTCTTGCGCAAGCCGTCTCACTCCTTGCAAATCCCCAGGTCAGGAATGTGGCCACAATGGGAGGCAACCTGAGCAATTCTGCGCCGTCCGCTGATTGTGCACCTCCCCTCATGGTCATGGAGGCCACTCTGAAATTGCAGGGCCCAGGTGGGGAACGGGAAGTCCCCATTGATGATTTTTTCACTGGGCCCGGTGAGAATTGCATGGAGGCAGAAGAGGCATTGACCGAAATCCACATGCCAGAAAAGGCGAACCCCACCGGCATGGCCTTTTTGAAGGTGGGACGCGTGGCCCAGGATATCGCTGTTGTCAATGCTGCGGCTTTGGTGGTTATGGATAAGAAGAAATTTCGGCAATGCCGGTTGGCTGTGGGAGCTGTCGCCCCTGTCCCGTTAAGACTGAAAAAGGTGGAAAAACTTATAGAAGGAGAAGAGATTGGACCGGAACTATTGGATCGCGTCGGTCAAATGGTGGAACAGGAGGTCAGTCCCATCACGGATGTGCGTTCCACTGAAGAATACAGAAGGATCATGTCCGGGGTGTTGATTAAGAGAGCTATCCAGCAAGCCCTGGAGAATATGGACTAGGATCCAGAATTCGGATTTCGGAATGAAAATTTTGACATTTGGCATTTCGAAATGGAGCGATCTCAATCCCCAGATGGTATCTGAGATTTGGTCATAAGTTATGAGAGTAAAGGGGAATGAATGAAAAAGGTCGTTAACTTCATCCTAAATGGCTATGAGGTCTCTGCTGAAGTGGAATCCCATAAGATGCTGTTGCAGGTCATCAGAGATGAATTCCAACTGACAGGGACGAAGGAAGGTTGCGGTGAGGGTGAATGCGGATCATGTACGGTGCTGGTGGATGGTATGAGCGTAGATTCATGCCTATATCCTGCCTTTGAGGTGGAAGGCAAAACAGTAACGACTATCGAGGGATTGCTGGGGGAAGGTCACACGCTCCATCCCGTTCAAGAGGCCTTTGTGGAAAATGGGGGCGTGCAGTGTGGTTTTTGTACACCAGGCATGATCATGTCAGCAAAAGCGCTTTTGGATGAGATCCCTGATCCCAGCGATGCGCAGATAAAGAGGGGTATTTCTGGGAACCTGTGTCGCTGTACAGGATATGTCCAGATCATTGATTCCATAAGAAAGGCCGCGGAGAAGCTGCAAAGCCAGAATTTATAATAAGATAAATTGCCCCAATCATATTGATATCATTGAGAGGTCCAAAAATCTAGTATAGCGTCTCGCAAATGAGTTGAATATATGAAGTCCACCCCCACCCCGCCCTCCCCCTCGAGGGGGAGGGTTAGGCCTGCCCGCCATCGCGAGCCGCTCAGGCGAGGCGGGCGGGGTGGGGGTGAGGCCAACGAGTTATGAAACTTATTTTTGAGACATAACACTAGGAGCCAGATGACTGAATACAGTTTCATTGGAAGTGAAACGCCGAGGCCTGATGCGCCGGATAAAGTTGCGGGCAAGGCCGTATATATCCATGACCTTGTAAGGCCTGGCATGCTATTTGGCAAGATCAAATTCAGTGAATATGCACATGCCAGAATAAGGCAAGTGGATACGTCGAAGGCTGAGAAGCTGCCTGGCGTTCGAGCCGTCATTACGGGCTACAACACCCCTGAAATCAGGATCGGATTCATCAGAGATAACTTTGCCTTAAAGAGGGACAAGGTGAGGCAGTTCCGCGATGAGGTGGCCGCGGTGGCTGCTACAGATCCGGAGATTGCTGAAGAAGCCATAGAACTCATTAAGGTGGAGTATGAAGAACTCCCCGCAGTGTTTGATCCGGAAGAGGCCCTGCAGGAAGGCGCTCTCCTTATACATGAACAGGACCCGAGAGGACGGCCCAAAGAGGACAACCTGGTTCCAGTCCCTTGGAAATTTGTGGCGGGCGATGTGGAAAAGGCCAAACAGGAGGCGACAGTCATTGCGGAAGATTCCTTTCAAACCCCACTCATACAGCAGTCATGCCTGGGCACTTCGGGGTGCATCGCAGAGTTTGATCTACAGAACAATCTGCTCATCCACACAAAGACACAGATCCCCTTTTTGGCACAGAATGATTTCAATCGGGCCCTTGCGGCCATGGGACTGAGAGGGAAAAACACAAGGGTCATTGTTCCGACGCTAGGAGGTTCTTTTGGGACGGGACTTGATACTCACGGGTATGAGTATATTGCCATCCTTTTGGCCTTCGAGACCGGCAGGCCGGTTAAGATAGTTCTAAGCCGTGAAGAGGAATTCACTGCCCTGTCGCCCCGACAATCCACGAAGACTTATATTGCTCAGGGATGTGACAAGGAAGGTAAACTTACCTTTCGAGAAGTGAGAATGATCCTTGACAACGGGGCTTACACCTCCTGGGGTGCCACGACGCCAAGCGTGATGATGCTTCCTGTATCCTCGCTTTACAGGGTCCCCAATGTGTTTTACGAGACCAAGATCGTATATACCAACAACACCTACTGCCAGGCCATGAGGGGATATGGGAATCCGCAGGCGACTTGGCCCATAGAGAGCAATATCGACCAGCTTGCCGAGGCAGCCGGTATGGATCCTTTTGAGTTCAGAATGCTGAACAGCAACATCCCGAATGATTTGACCCCCATGGGGCTTGAGATCACGACGTGTGGGTTGAAGGAATGTTTGGAGGGAGTCGCAGAAAAGCTCGACTGGAAAGAGAAGTGGGGAAAGGGTAGGAAAGAGGCCCGCCCGCCTCACCTGAGCGCTCTCGAAGGCGGGCAGGCACGAGGTGTGGGAATGGCTTGCCTTTTTCATGTAGGGGGTTCGGGCCGCGTCTACCGTTCGGATGGAACAGGCATAATCATGAAACTAGATGATTTCGGGAATGTATCAGTCATCACCGGTGGCGTGGAAATGGGGCAGGGATTCAATGCAGCGCTTACAATCGCTTCTGCTGAAGCGCTGGGAGTGACGCCAGATAAGGTCACAATATTTTCTGGGGACACGGCGACCTGCCCCTGGGATGTGGGGACACATGCCAGCCGGGGAATTTTTACGTCCGGAAATGCCGCCATCCTGGCAGCTCAGAAGGCGAGAGAAAAGATATTTCAGCTGGCCGCGGAGCACTTTATGCCTCGGGTACACTTCAATCTCAAAAGGCGAGAAAAGAAAGATCCCGATTTTGAGATCCCTGACCTGAATTTTGAGAGGATCTGCGATCCATCGGAGTTTGACATGAGGGAGAATATCGTCTTCATGAAAGAGGAGCCTCATAACCCTCTGCTGCAACTCGGGTTGGATGAAATATTGAGAGAGGCCCATTACAAGGAACAAGGGACCATGATCATCACCGAGGCCTTTTATGACCCTTGCAACCAGATGATCGACGCTAAGACCTGTAGGGGTAATATGTCCGCCACCTACATCTTTGGGACGCAGGGAGCGGAAGTGGCGGTGGATTTAGAGACAGGAAAGGTGAAGGTTTTGCAAGTTGTGGCGGCCCACGATGTGGGGAGGGTCATAAGCCAGCAGACCATAAAGGGTCAGATTTATGGTGGGGTGGTCATGGGCTTAGGATATGCCCTTTGCGAAGAATATAAGACGGACAAGGGAAAGAATCTAAATCCTAATTTCTTGGACTATAAGATATTTTCAGCATCGGACATGGACTTTCCCGTTCACGTGAAATGCATTGAGACTGACGACATAGAAGGACCTTTTGGTGCAAAGGGTGTGGGAGAGCCCGGTCTTGTCCCTACAGCGCCGGCCATCGCGAATGCCATATATGATGCCATAGGGGTAAGGATCAAGGACTTACCCATCACACCGGAAAAGGTTCTTGCTGCACTAAAGGCGAAAGAGTAATCTTTCACCGCAAAGGCGCTGAGAGAGCAGAGGAATATGGTTTCGATTCACGAACCGTCGCCACATAATGCAACCCAGGTCTTTGCGTCTCAACGGTGAGCTATAAGCAAATAATGAAAGAGGATTAGTTAGTTGAGACTACCATCCTTTGAATATCTTGAACCCAAGAATCTGGGAGAAGCCCTGGAATTTCTGGCCGCCCATGGTGACAAGGCGAGGGTTATTGCGGGCGGAACCGATCTGATCGTGCGGATGAAACAGCGTCTGGTAGAGCCCGCTTTTCTGATCAGCCTGAAAAACCTGCAGGAGCTGGACTTTATTCGCGAGGAGAACGGCGTCGCAATGATCGGTGCCATGACGCCTCTCTCCTCCTTAATGGATTCGGAGCTCATTAAAGCCAATTTTGCAGCGCTCTTCCAGGCCGTCAAACTGATTGGTGCACCCCCCGTCCAGCACTTTCGGGGGACCATTGGTGGGAATCTTTGCCTTCAGACTCGGTGCCTCTATTACAACCAGTCTGCATTCTGGCGTTCGGGAAGGACAAGGTGCCACAAGGACAATGGGGAAACGTGTTACGCGGAAGAGAACAGCGACCGGTGCCGGTCCGCCAACCAATCGGATGGGGCCTGCGCTCTGATGGCCCTGGGTGCAAAGGTCAGCCTTGCATCCACCAGCGGAAAAAGAATCCTTCCCATTGAAGAATTTTTTACAGGTAAGGGGGAAAATCCATTTGCCACTGAACCTGACGAAATTGTTGCAGAGATTCATGTGCCAATTGCAGCTAGGGGCCAGGGGAGCAGCTTTCAGAAGCTGACTTACCGTTCAGCCCTTGACTTTGCCCTGGTTTCTGCCGCTGCATCGTTGGCTTTGGAGAAAGGTAAAATATCTGATGCCAGGATAGCCATTGGTGGTGCTGGGGCATCCCCCCTTGTTTTGAAGGAGGCAGCGGAGTTATTGATGGGCAAAGACACACAGGACGCGGAGGCTATTGAGGCGACGGCCCAGCAGGTTCGGAAACATGCATCCGCCTTTATGGTGGATAATTTGGGGACTACCCTTGAGTACAGGCAGAAGATGTCTGGAGTCATGGCCAGAAGAGCAATCAAGGAGGCACTAGAGAGAGCGACATCATGAAAAAGATGCTACCCATATCCCTGACAGTAAACCAGGAGGAATATGATCTGTACGTGCCGTCCAATCGTACACTCCTGGAGGTCCTGCGGGAGGATCTGGAACTGACAGGGACAAAGGAAAGCTGTGGCGAAGGGGTTTGTGGGTCCTGTACGGTCTTGTGTGACGGGTTGCCCATAAGGAGTTGTCTGACACTTGCTGTAGAGGTTCAGGGGGCGGAAATCACAACTGTGGAGGGTTTGCTGATGGAGAATGGACAGCTTGATCCTGTGCAGCAGTCCTTCATCGATCACGGAGCCGTCCAGTGTGGTTTTTGCACACCCGGAATTCTTATGTCTACCAGGGCCTTTCTGAATCAAAACCCCAATCCCAGTGAGTCCGATGTCCGCAAGGCCATCAGCGGAAACATATGTCGATGCACCGGGTATACAAAGATTGTGGAAGCGATTCTAGATGTGGCACAAAGCAGGACTGATACTGGATACTAGATGCTGGGTGTCTAGCAAGAGGTTCTAAATTCATCTCAGACAAAGTTCCATCTAGTATCGAGGATCCAGCATCTAGCATCTGATAGCAGGATATCGCAATTAAACGTCGAGTCTAAGTAAATACATATAAGGATGAGAAACAGTGAGCAAGGAGTCCTCTCTAATCGGCAAAAGAGTACCCAGGGTCGATTCCCTGTCTAGAGTCACTGGCGAAGTACAATTCTCCGGCGACCTCAAGCTTCCGAGGATGCTTGTGGGCAAGGTCAAGCGAAGTCCATTGGCTCACGCGCGTATCCTTCACGTAGATACATCAAAGGCGGAAAAACTCAGGGGCGTAAAGGCCGTTGTGTCGGGCCAGGATACGGCGGGGGTGAAGTGGGGCGTTTTTCGTTATACCCAGGACATGGAACTGTTGCCCAAGGACAAGGTGCGGTATTTCGGTGATGAGATTGCAGCGGTCGCTGCTGTGGATGAAGATACCGCCATAGAGGCCCTGGATCTGATTTCAATAGATCTGGAAGAGCTCCCGGCCGTGTATGATCCCTTTGAAGCCATGGCATCAGAAGGCCCTCTCATCCATGACGAATTCCCGAACAACATAAACATCCATGTGGAAATCGACGTGGGGGACATTGAGAAGGGATTTAAAGACGCCTATCTGGTAAGAGAAGACACCTTTACTGCGGCTGAGGACAACTACTTCCAGGGGGAGCCTTTTGCGGTCACTGCACGATTTGATGATGCAGGCAACCTGGAGGTCTGGACGCCCAATGCCGGACCTCACATGAAGTCTAAACCTCTCGCCAACCTCCTCTCCATGCCCCTTCACAAGGTCAGGGTCAGGAAGATCGCCATAGGTGGTGCCTTCGGGGGTCGATCAGAGATATCACCTGGGGATTTTATATGTGCTCTTTTGGCACGGAAGTCCGGCCGGCCCGTTAAGATCATATACACCAGGGAAGAAAACTCAGTCAGCGTCCGAATGGGCCATGCCCTGATCACCACAATCAAGACAGGGGTGGATCGGAAAGGGCGTGTTCTGGCAAGAGATATTACGTGCTACATGGATGGCGGGGCCTATTCCTCCACCGGCCCCATTGCCACCTCTGTCCCCTTCCTCTGCATGGAACAGGCCTACCGCATGGATAATGTGCGTTACAACGGCTACCGAATCTTTACCAATAAAACGCCTCGGGGCATGATTCGAATGCATGGGCGGTCCTTTGCCTGCGGTATCGACCTCCAGCTGGACATGCTGGGGCAGGAGCTGGGAATTGACCCTCTAACCATGAGGCTTGTGAATGGGAGAAAGGCTGGAGAATATACACCCACAGGGAGCTATGTTCCCTCCTGTGGACTCACGGAATGTATTGAGAAGGCAGCAGAGAAGGCTGGATGGAAGAAGAAATACGGTAAACTGCCGCCGTGGCGAGGCATTGGTATTGGGATCAATTCGGTACAGACCGGGTTCCCACTCGGGATCAGGGGGGGATCTCAGGCATTCATCAAATTTAACGAGGACGGAGGGGTGACACTAAACTCGGGGGTCGTAGACAACGGTCAGGGAAATGACAACATGCTTGTGCAGGTGGTGGCAGAGGAGCTGGGATTGGAAATGGAGGATGTCACCCTGATTACCGCAGACACTGAGGTTACTGCCAATGATCCTGGGTCCTACTCCATGGTTTCCACCTTTGTAGGGGGGCAAGCAGCCCAACTGGCGGCCATT
>DAOVAK010000491.1 GCA_030671095.1 Deltaproteobacteria bacterium
GGGATGGGGGGGGGGTGATAAGACTCACGTTAAAGGTGAGAAACGGTCACGATCATACAAGAATAAAAAAGGGGGTGTGATCAAAAATTGTCATGGTAAAATGGGTTTTTAGGCTCGAGAATAACAATTCATCGGAGAGGAGGAAGTTATGAAAAAGTGTCTTGTTGCAATCGTATCTGTGATAGTAATAGGGCTTATGATTGCCAGCTTCGCCGGCGCTGAAGGCACATTGGACAGGATCGCGAAAAGGGGCGCGTTCATCGTGGGAGCGAGGGAGGGTTCGGTCCCCTTCGGTTTTTATGACAAGGACGGGAAATGGGTGGGATTCTCCATGGATATAGCAAAGGAGATCCATAAGGCCGTGGAGAAAAAGATAGGAAAATCCGTCAAGCTCACCTTCAAACCCGTCAACCCCAAGACGCGCATTCCCCTGGTTGCCAATCGAACCCTCGATATGGTCTGTGGGTCCTCAACCCACACGGTGCCGAGGGATGAGGTAGTGGACTTTACCATCACCTTCTTCCTCACGGGGTCTCAGCTCTTGGTTAAAAAGGGAGGCCCCATCAGGGACTTCGAGGATCTGGCGAACAGGAGGGTGGGTGCTGCTAGAGGGTCAACAAACGAGGCCGCTGTCAGGGCGGCCAATACCGATAAGGTCATCTCCCCTCCGGCCAAGCTCATGCTATTTGACGAACATACAAAGGGTTTTCTTGCCCTTCGCCAGGGGAAGATCGATGCCTACTGCACCGATGGAAGCCTTCTGGCGGGCATGAAGCTGAAAGCCCCCAATCCGGAGAAATGGGAGGTGGTCGGTCGGCTGCTGACCTATGATCCCTACGCATTTATCGTTCCCGAGAATGACTCCGAATTCAGGGATCTGGTGAATTTTACCCTAATCGATCTGTACAACAGGGGAAAGTTCTTCATGCTGTATGAAAAATGGATGGGGCCAAAGGGCGTGGTTCCCTTTCCCATGACCGATGAGTACAAGACGCTTCTGAAGCTGCAGGCCTGGCCCTGGCCTCGGAAATAAAGGTGTCCAACAGATCTTCTAAGGTACAAGTATCTCCGGAATGTAATAGGGGAGAGAAGAAGGGAGGAGGATAACAAGGAGAGCGAAGGGACCTGTGACCGGCCTTCGCTCTCTTGTTTATCCGTCCGAAGGGAGTGGGACGCTCATGTTTAGCTATGAGTTCGACTGGGGCGTTCTCTGGAGACATCCCTACGGGCAGTGGATGCTCAATGGGATATGGACCACCATCCATCTATCCCTTCTGGCATGGTGCATTGCCGTGATGCTGGGACTGATGGTCGGGGTCTTCAGGGTCCTTCCAAACCGGGTCACACGATTCATAGGAGGCTCTTATGTTGAGTTGATCCGCAACACCCCTTACCTGGTGCAGCTCTTCGTCTGGTACTTCGTGGTGCCTTCGATTCTTCCCCAGGCCGGTGAAAAGTGGCTTTACGATCACGTTCCCGAACTTCCTTATTGGACAGGGGTGATCTGCCTTGGCGTCTATACTGCCTCGCGCGTGGGGGAACAGATCAGAGCAGGCATGCTCTCGATCCCCCCGGAACAGTACCAGGCCGCTTTTTCAACAGGGCTAACGACTTACCAGACGTACCGATACGTCATCATCCCCTATGCCCTGCGAATCATCATCCCTCCCTTCACGACAGAGTTTCTCACCTGTTTTAAAAATTCGGCCTTAACCATGACGATCGGGGTTTTGGAGACCACAGGTGCCTCTTACCTCATCGATTCCTATACGTGGCATGGACTGGAGACGACTACTGCGGCATCTGTAGTTTACATCGTTATCACCCTATGCGTTGTTCTGTTTATGGCTTGGGTTGAGAGGAGGGTCCAGATACCCGGCATGATTAGCAGAAGGAGGTAATCACTTCCATGGATTGGGCTGTCATCCCAAGAAATCTTAATTTTTTGCTCGGGGGTCTCGTTCTCACCTTCGAATTGGCGGCTTTTTCGCTGGCAGGGGGTTTTCTTCTGGGAATGCTCATGGGCTTCGGGCGCCTCTCATCCCGGAAGTGGATATACTATCCCGCTACCCTTTACGTCAATTTCTTTAGAAGCCTCCCTCTCATTTTGGTTATCTTCTGGTTTTACTTCATGGTTCCTTTCATTATCGGAAGGCCTCTGGGGGATTTTTTATCCGCAATCGTAGCCTTTATTGCTTTTGAAGCAGCCTATTTTGCCGAAATCTTTAGAGCAGGGATTCAGTCCATTCCGCAAGGGCAGGTGATGGCCGGGTATTCCACGGGTCTTGGCTATTACGCCACCATGCGCAATATCGTCCTTCCACAGGCCTTGCGAAACATGGTTCCCCCAATTGTCACACAGTGCGTGATCATCTTCCAGGATACCTCGCTGGCCTATGTGATTGGGTTGAAAGAGTTTTTGCGGCGCACAAGTTTGGTCGATGCACGAGAGCTTCGATCCATGGAACTCTATCTATTTGCAGGCTTTGTCTATTTAGTTTTTTGCTCCATCGGAACCATCGCGAGCCGGCGACTCGAAAAGCGGCAGGTACAGATAAGGAGGTAGGGCAATTGATCGAGATAAGAAACATGAGCAAGTGGTACGGCGACTTTCAGGTCCTCAAAGACATCACCGAGGAAATCAAGCAGGGGCAGACCGTGGTTGTGTGTGGCCCAAGCGGTTCGGGCAAGAGTACCCTTCTCCGGTGTATCAATGGTCTGGAACCCTTCCAGGAAGGTGAAATCATCGTGGATGGTGTCTCGGTTAGCGACCCATCAACCAACCTCTATAAACTTCGTGCAGAGATCGGTATGGTCTTCCAACGCTTCGAGCTCTATCCTCATATGACCGCAATTCAGAACATTACCTTGGCTCCCAAGAAGGTCCGAAATAAGCCAAAAAAGGAGGCCGAGGCGAAGGCAATGGAACTGCTTCAGAGGGTTGGGATTCCGGAGAAAGCCCATGAATATCCGGCCAACCTCTCGGGTGGTCAGCAACAACGGGTTGCCATAGCACGGTCTCTGGTCATGGAACCGAAGATCATGATGTTCGACGAACCTACTTCCGCCTTAGATCCAGAGATGATCAAAGAGGTACTCGACGTCATGATTGACCTTTCCAAGGGTGGGATGACCATGATCGTAGTTACCCATGAGATGGGATTTGCCCGGGAAGTGTCTGACGAGATCATCTTCATGGATGAGGGA
>DAOVAK010000118.1 GCA_030671095.1 Deltaproteobacteria bacterium
AAATATGGCTTTTTCCTTTCTGCCCAATCTTTTGAAATATATACCAAAGTTGTAGTGGGCAAGAGCGAGCTTCCCTTCTTTCCCATATGAAACACCAAGATTATAGAAGACTTGCTCGTTAGCCGCGTTCATTATGACCAACCTTTCATAGAGTCGTATCGCTTTTTCGTATTTCTTTAAGTTTTGGTATGAGAAGGCCAGAAGGAATACTAACGAAGTGTCCTGATGATCTATTCTTAGCGCCTTTTCAAGGACCGCTATGGCCTCCGCATCCTGACCTTTCATCTGATAGGACTGACCCAAGCTTCTTAAGACGGGTATGGAGTCGGGTTGTCCTAGGAGGGCCTTTTGAAAATGCTCTATGGCGAGGTCATACTCCGATTTTCGATTGCAGACCAAACCCAGTCCGAAGTGAGGCAATGCTGAATCAGGGTTCTTCTCAAGCTCCCTATTAAACACTCGCTCGGCGTCGCGAGGCTCGACAGACTTGGCCCTGACAATCGTCTTAAAGAAGGGGAAAAGTGCTCTAAACTTGGCAGCCTCTCTATTGTCCGGTCTTTTCGAATAATCCCGCAGCATGATATCAAGATTAGATTTCCTCTCTGGTCCCGTAGGGTGGGTTAAGAGGTAGGCCGGAATCGTATCGGTACCGATCCACTGGTTCTTTTCGATCTTTTCTAGCGCCACTATCAGACCAGCGGGATCAAAAGTCGATTCATCCGTGTATTTAAAGCCCAGTTGGTCTGCCTGACGTTCATCCTCTCGGCTATAATGCAGCTGCGCCTGCACACTTGCGGCTTGCGATCCAGCCATAATGGCGGCACCAGCGCTACCGCCGATGAGGATACCCGCCAAGAGCCCCACCAGCGTGGCCCATCCAAGATTCTTGCTCTGTTCCATACGACGCGCCAGATGCCTCGCCGTAACGTGCCCAATTTCATGGCACATCACAGCAGCCAACTCGTCTATTTCATCCATCTCATTGATGAGACCGGAGAACACGAAGATGTGACCCCCTGGACCGGCAAAGGCATTTAAGTCATTATCCTTGACCAGATAGAAATGGAAAGGGAAATACTTAATTTCAACAGACCTCAACAGATACTGACCCAGGGCATAAATGTATTGCTGGGCATAGTCATCATCCAGGAAATCTAAAGCTTGCCGTATCTGGATGAGAAATTTTTCGCCCATCACTCTCTCTTCCTGTGCTGATAAGGCAAAAGCCTTAGATGCTCCCAGATATGGTTGAAAACACAGGTGGAGTGAGAGGACGAAACTAATGATCAATTTAGTTAGATTTCTGTCTGCTATCCTCATCTAACTCTATCCTCGGGGCCTCTATCCAGAGACCTTCCAGATCGTAGAACTCTCTGACTGGTTGATAGAATATGTGGATCACCACATCACCATAATCCAACAACACCCAATTCCCTTCTTGCTCTCCCTCTAAACCATAGGGCCTGAAGCTCTCCTCACGCATCCTTTTTGTCAAATGCCGGGTAATTGCCTGCACCTGTCGGATGGAGTTTCCGCTGGCAATGAGAAAATAATCCGTTATGGACGTGAGTTTTCCAACTTCGAACAGGACTGGATCAACAGCCTTTCGCTCCTTTATGATGCTAAGACACAGGCGTGCCTTATCGAGGGCTTTCATCAGTCCTATACAACCCCTTTTCCATAAGATAAGCCCTAACCGGTTCCGGGATCAAAAAACGAATTGTTTTCCCAGAAGCGACCCGTTCCCTTATCTGAGTGGATGATATGTCCATGAGGGTGGCCTCTTTGTATATCAGTACGTTTCCTGATGGATGCACAAAGGTGTGCTCTTTATCCGATCTGTCAAAACCCACGTTCAGGGATAGAAGAAAGGGTTCCAATTCCTCGGATTGACTCCTCGGCCTATTAATGACCACGAAGTTTGCATAATCGAAGAGCCTTTCATATTCCTTCCAAGTCTCAATCTCCAGAAAAGCATCCACGCCGAGTATGAAGAAAAGGATGGGACTGGGTTTGAAAATCTTATGGAACTCCCTCAGGGTTTCGATGGAGTAGGAAAGTCCCTGGCGACGCCCTTCCAGATCTAGGACTTCAAACATGGGCGATTCTTCGGCTGCCAGCTGGGTCATAGCAAGCCGGTGGTGAAAGGGCGTGATGGGCCTTGTTTCTTTGTGAGGCGGGACTGCCGCGGGAATAAGATAGATCTTTTCCAGTTCCAGTTCTTCACCTATCTCTTCGGCGACGCGCAAATGTCCGAGATGGATAGGATCAAAAGTACCCCCAAGAATACCTAGTCTCAATTTTCTCCCCTTGTCGAACCCTGGAGTATTGGAGTATTGGAGTATTGGAGTAATGCATTTAGATAAGTCTGGGAAGGTTCTTTCATGCTCCCTATGTTCCAATACTCCATCACTCCATTACTCCACTACTCCAATTTATGTTCTTATTTGTCCGTCCCCGTAAACTACAAATTTTGTTGTGGTCAATTCCTCCAAGCCCATTGGACCAAAGGCATGAAGTTTTGACGTGTTGATGCCGATCTCAGCACCTAGACCCAACTGGAACCCGTCGTTGAAACGGGTGGAGGCATTGACCAGAACCACGGAAGAGTCTACGTCTGCCAGAAAGCGCTGAGATCTCTTGTAGTCTTTGGTCATGATGGCCTCCGTATGCTTGGAACCATATTTCTCAATGTGGTCAAGGGCCTCATCCATGCTTGAGACGACCTTAACTGAAAGGATAAGATCCAGAAACTCTGCAGGCCAGTCCGATTCCACAACCGCCTTGGTTCCAGGGACGAGGGCTGAAGTCTTTGGACATCCTCTTATCTCCACTCCCGCGTCCTGGAGTCGTTTTGCCATGGATGGCAGAAAATCCTCTGCAATTTGTTCATGGACAAGCATGGTTTCCATGGCATTGCATACCCCAGGCCGTTGAACCTTTGCATTAAAGCAAACCTCTGAGGCAGTTTCCAGATCGGCAAACTCGTCCACATAGATATGGCACACACCTTTGTAATGCTTTAGTACGGGAATACGCGAGTGCTCTGTGACAAAGCGTATAAGACCTTCACCTCCCCTCGGGATGATGATGTCCACATCGTCTTCCAGGCTTAAGAGGATACTCACCGCCTCCCTCTCAGTGGTAGGGACAACCTGAATCGCCTTTTGAGGTAGGCCCGCCTCCTCCAGGGCTTCCCGCAGAATGTCCGCCAGGATCAGGTTAGAATGTATGGCCTCCGAGCCCCCCTTGAGAATAACGGCATTTCCGGACTTCAGACAAAGCCCCGCTGCGTCTACGGTCACATTGGGCCGCGACTCATAAATGAAGCCAATAACACCCAGAGGTATCCGCACTCGGCCCACCACCAATCCATTGGGCCTTTTCCACATGCCGGTCACTTCACCCACCGGATCTGGAAGGGCCACCACCTCCCTCAATCCCTCTGCCATGGATTCCATGGTTTTATCATTCAGGGTCAGACGATCTATCATGGCCGAACTGAGTCCCTTCTCCCTTGCCAATTCGAGATCCTTTTCATTCTCTTTTTGTATATTCTTTTTTCTCTCGCCCAACCTACTGGCCATGAGTTTAAGGGCGGCATCCTTCTCTTCCCTCTGCGCCTTTCTCAGGGCGCTTGAGGCGGCCTTCGCATCTTTGGCCATCTTTTCAATCATACTTTGAACTGACATACATCCACTCCCTCTTCCATGTCACCAGTAAGGACCAAGTTGTCCCGGTGAATAACTTCATCGTCATGTTTGAAACCCAGTTGAGACTCTATCTCCTTACTCTTCAAGCCCATGATCTTTTCTATATCGCTCGAATCATAGTTGACCATCCCCACAGCCAGCTCTTTCTCATCTTCATTCAACAGCACAACCGAATCCCCCAGATTGAACCTGCCCCTCACCTCCTTGATGCCAGAGGGAAGAAGGCTTTTTCCCCTCTGCAAAAGGGCTGCCTCTGCGCCACGGTCAACGAGGATCTCCCCTTTCGGGGACCTGGTAAAAGCAATCCAATGTTTTCGGCTGCACAGGGCCACATCCTTGGGCATGAAGAGGGTCCCCTCTTCCTTGCCCTTGAATATGCTCTTAAGGATGCCCCGTTTGAGACCATTCGCTATGATCGTTGGCGCTCCCGCCAGGGCCACTTTTTGTGCCGCCCTGATCTTGGCCGCCATTCCACCGGTACCCAGGAAACCTGGTATGGAACTGGCGTACCTCATTACCTCTTTGTTTACCTTTTCCACAACGCCTATGGGACGGGCATCTTTGTGGCTACGGGGATCTTTGTCAAAAAGACCATCAATATCCGTCAGGTTGATAAGGAGTTGAGAATCAGAGAGATTTGTGACCATAGCGCTCAGGTTGTCATTGTCGCCAAACTTGATTTCATCCACCACGACCGTATCATTCTCATTGATGATGGGAACGATCTTCCACGACAGTAGCGTAAATAACGTATTTCTGGCATTTAGATAGCGCCTCCTGTGGTGGAGGTCGTCCCTTGTAATGAGAATCTGCGCAACCCTCTGCCCGTGGCGACCAAAGGCCTTCTCATAAACCATCATAAGCGTGCTCTGACCGATGGCGGCAACGGCCTGTTGGTGAGATATGGATTCTGGCCTCTTGGGCAGACCTATCTTTTTCAGACCTGAGGCAATAGCGCCCGAAGAGACCAGGATGATCTCTATTCCCTTCTTGTTGAGAGCACAGACATCATTGGTCAGGTCGTTAATGACGCGTTTGTTTAAGCCATCGCTGGTGGTGAGAACCCCGCTGCCCACTTTGACCACCACCCTCCTCACAGGCCTCAAGAGATCAAGCCTGGAAATCCTTTTTTCCCGGCCTTCCTTGTCCATCATGGAATTTCCTTGCAAGGATCTGTTTCACTTCATCAAGACCTTCGCCCGTCAATGCGGAAATAGGCAGTGCCTCTATCCCCATCTCCTCAAAAGCCCTTCTCATGCTTTCAATATTCCTGTGTTCAGGTGAATGGATATCTATCTTGTTAATCAAGACCATCTGGTCCTTCTGCATCAAGGTTGGATCAAATCTCTCCAATTCGTTTTTCAAACTAAAAAAATCCTCTAAGAGGTCGTCTTCAGGAACATAGGTTATATCTATCAAATGAAGCAGGAGCCTTGTCCTCTCGATGTGTCTAAGAAACCGATGTCCCAGGCCACGCCCCTCACTCGCCCCCTCTATCAAGCCCGGGACATCTGCCATGGTAAGGGTACTCTCATCATCAAAGACAAGAACCCCTAAGTTTGGGACAAGGGTCGTAAAAGGATAACTATCGATCCGAGGACGGGCCTTGGTAAGACGTGAGAGCAATGTGGATTTGCCAGCGTTAGGCAATCCGATAAGCCCTATGTCGGCGAGATACTTAAGGGAGAGTTTGATTATCCTTTTTTGCCCAGGAAGGCCGGGCTGGGCAATTCGGGGTGCCCTGTTGGTCGGAGTGGCAAAATGCTGGTTGCCTTTGCCGCCTTTTCCTCCGGGGATAACGAATATTTCTTGATCTTCTTGGATCAGGTCGGCGAGCAACTCGCCCGATTCGTGATCATATATGATTGTTCCTAAAGGAACCTCTAAAACAACGTCCTTGCCGTCTTTCCCTGTCTGGTCCTTCCCTCTCCCAGGTCTTCCATTTTGGGCCTTGAAATGTTTTCTCGAGCTGTAGTCGGTCAACGTATGGAGTCTCTTGGTGGGCCTTATAATGACATTTCCCCCGTTCCCTCCGTCTCCTCCATCTGGCCCGCCCTTAGGTATGTATTTTTCCCTCCGAAAACTGACACAGCCCCTTCCTCCATCTCCTGATTGCGCTGAAATCACAGCTTCATCTACAAAGCCCATCTCACCTCTGAGGAGGGGATGAAAAACGCCACACACTTAGGTGGCGTGAACGCTCACCTTTTTGCGATATTTGTCAAACCGTTCAAAGGCGACGATTCCATCGATCTTGGCAAAAAGGGTATAGTCTTTTCCCATGCCCACATTTTCTCCGGGATGTATCCTGGTCCCCTTTTGCCTCATGATTATGCTACCGGCTCGCACCTTCTGGCCTGCGTACCGTTTCACGCCATACCGTTTTCCAGCACTGTCTCTTCCGTTTCGTGAACTGCCGCCCGCTTTTTTGTGTGCCATGGTCTATCACCTCGTATCTTTCAGGTGCTCAATTCAGCTACCAGAGGACCCCTTAAATCCTCCTGTAATAAATCTAAGTTAAACCTAATGTGTTGTCCCGGGAATTCCTTTAATAAATATTTATAGACCTCTGAACTGTAAGATATTGGAATTTAAAAAGTGCGATTTAGTATTTTAAGACTTCTTCACTATTCATTAATTAAAGCTAAACACGGGACAGGACACTAATTTCTGACTCATAAATTAAGGATTTTTTCTCTGAGCAAGGCCGCACAAGCCCGCCCGCCTCGCCTGAGCGCTCGCGATGGCGGGCAGGGGTTTTAGCCGAGGCGTACAGACTGGTACGTCGCCCCAGTGAAATAAGCTCCACATTTCACGGGGCAGGCACGCTGAAGCCCGCGGCCTCCGGCTCGTAGAGCCTACGCCTCGGAGAGAGAATGCAGATCAGGGGAAAAAGACCAATTTATGTTCAGAAATCTGTTCAACTTTCGATATTCTCTATCTTAACCACGGTAAATTGCTGCCTGTGACCCCTTTTTCTCCGGTAGCCCTTCCTCCGCTTATACTTGAAAACCACAATTTTCTTGTGTTTATCGTGTCGTGTGATACACCCCACAACCTTGGTGTCCTCAAGATAGGGCTTACCCACATTTACCGTTTCTCCATCAGAAGTCAAAAGCACCTTGTCAAAGGAGATGGTCTCGCCCACTTCACCTACCAATTTTTCCACCATCACTTCATCACCCGTGGAAACTCGGTGTTGTTTACCACCAGATTCTATAACCGCGTACATATCCAGTCAGTCCTCCATAATCCAAACTTTTTATTCTAAGTAACTAAATTTATAAAGTCAATTCAAAATCCAATTCCCAAAATGAAGCTCCCCGCAGCCTACGCCCCGGAGGGCAAGCTGCAGGGTTTCAAGGCGGAACCCGCCTCCGCTCTAACAAGCTCCGGCGTGGTTCGCCTCGCCTTTCATCCCTGTATGAAGCTCCAGGGCATCTCGGCGAAGAAAAGTGCCCCCGGCGTGACTCGAACACGCGGCACCCAGATTAGGAATCTGGTGCTCTATCCACCTGAGCTACGGGGGCATATCAATAAAATCAATAGCTTAGCCGACCACCGAAATGGCCGAATCCGAAGATGCGCCAGTTTTGTGACATTTTTCCCCAGAAGTCAAGTCATTTAGGAGACTTACTTCCCTCTTCTTGCGTTCTTGATTGAGGTGGACATATCTAGAGGGCTCATGGCGATAGTCTTATGGCCAAGAGCGCCTGATTA
>DAOVAK010000053.1 GCA_030671095.1 Deltaproteobacteria bacterium
CATGATCTATCCTTAGAGGAGATGGAAAAGAGATACATCCGATTCGTCCTTAGCCGCACCAAGGGTATTCGTCAGCAGGCGGCTGACATCCTGCAGATCAACCGCAAAACACTCTCCATCAAGATCAAGAAATACGGATTAGATGAGTAAAATCGTAACGGTGAGGGGAGAAATTTCCCCTCACAAGAGATAGCTCAATAGCATTAAGAGGTTATGCGATTTTTCCCATCTTGCATCGGGGCATTGTGTCCTTTCCCGCCCACCCCATACTTTTCTCGCCACTTACCGTATCTATCAAGAAATACAAAGTATTCTGGTCTGAACAGAATGTGGCACAGATGATGCATTAAAGTTGCCATATTTTCATACCCACTGGTCTGTGTTGCTGAAGAGGTGTAACTGTGGAACCAAGAAAAACGGTGATTATCATCGAGACAGAAGAAACGCTCACGGAAAAAATCGAGCCATGGCTGAGAAAAGAGCGATACTATGCCTTTGGTATTGACAAGGCGGACTCTATCGTCCCTTTACTCGACTCTAAGGACAGGATTTATGCCGTAATACTGGTAGATGACCTTGCTTCGGAGGACTCTCTGGATGAGAATCTGAAGATTTTGAAGCAGCTGGCTCCAGAGGTGCCCATCATCATCGTCACTCCACTTAATGATGCTGAAAAGGAGAGAAAAACGAGAGAAGCTGGGATTTTTTACTATCATTGCGAAAGCGCTGGAATGGATGAGCTTAAAACTGCCGTCTCATGTGCTGTGGAGTATGCGGTTGAGAAAGAACTTTTTATGCCATTTACGCGTGAGATTAAAACATGACAAGCCTTATCTTCTGGAGGAGACCATGTTAAACATCATTTTGGGATTATTCTTTATCGCATTGGGGATCTGGGGACTTTTTGATGACTATTACTACGTGGCGGATTTTGTCAAGGGAGGCCTCCCCATTGCGTTGATCCTGTCAGGCCTCATAGCCACTTTAGCCGGATTTATTCCGCCAAAGGAAAAGGAGGAATCAGATGGTTAAAGAAAAACAACAGAAACCTGAGTTTGAGCAAGAGGAGATCGAGAAGAAGAGCAAGGGGACAAGGAAGTCCAAGGCTGGTGAGCAAAAAGAGCGCACCAAACCCAAAGACGCAGAACCCTCGCAGCCTTCGACGATGTTTTACGTGCATTCGTTTCTGCTCTTTGGCGGACGGTTGTTGCATAGAGTGCTCGATTTTTATAATAGCCTTTTTGACCTTACCCCTGCTGACAAGGCCACCATTTACCGGAACATCAGTAATCATTATGCCAACAAAGGCGTCCCTGAGAAGGCCCTGGACTACCTGAGAGAATGGGCACGCCTTGATGCTTCCAATCCGGATTCTCACTACCAGCTGGGAATTGGCCTGGCATCTTCCAGGGACCTCAAAGGGGCAATGCGTGCATTTGACAAGGTCCTGAAATTGAACCCGGATCACAAAGGGGCCGTGTATCGCAAGAGCGAGCTCTATTTGAAACTCAAGGATTATGAGGGGGCCCTGGAAGGGCTGGAACAGCTCATCAAGATGGTTCCGGACAATCCCAAGGCCCATTACCTCTTGGGCATAGCCTGTGACCGGATGGATAAAATAGACAAGGCGGTTCAGGCAATAAAAAAAGCCATCGAACTTGACCCTGAAGAGATCAAATATCATCAGCTCCTTGGCTTTCTCTATGAACGTAAAGAGGATCACAAGCAGGCTGCCAAATGTTTTTCCAGGGTCATGGAACTTCAGCGTGAACAGGACGAGGAAGAGTAGAAGGCCAGGGTTTGAGTAAAAAAGACGGCAGGGTGCTTAAGAATGGACCGTTCGTTATCTTGTTGTGTTGGGCTCTTCACTTTGTAACGCCAAGTGGTCTCACTCAGGCAAAAAACATGTTACCAGGGAGCGTTAATCCACAGATGGGAACGAGGCAGGGTCAACCCATGATTTCGGCAAAGGCCATCCTAGTAAAGGCCCGGAAAATCTATTATGAGAATACCATAAAGGGGATCATCCGGGCCGACTGCGGGAGGTGCCATTCAGGGCCTATCAGGAATTTGACGGAATATGATAGCCTGAAGGCTTATGCGGACAGTGGCCTGCTGGCAACCATGGTTCAAGGCCCCATGAGGCGCTTCGCCGGAAACGATGCCCAGGTGATTTTGAAATGGATCCAGGATGGCGCCGCGGAGAAACCACCTGCTGCCGCCCAGGCCCAATTTTCTCAGGCGGCCGGTTTCAACAACCCCGTTTGCAGACGCCCCGGACCCAGGATGGGGATGCCCTTTGCGAATGCCCCCAACAGACAGATAACATACCATAACACCATCAAACATATTTTGGCAAAGGATTGTCTTCGGTGTCATTCTGGCCCCTTTCGCAATCTTGCCACTTACAAGAATGTCAGGATGTATGTGGACAATGGATTATTAAAGACGCTGGTGCTGCCAGGCGGCCCCATGCACCGATTTGCAGGCCCAGACACCCGTCAGATCCTTGCCTGGGTCAGCGATGGTGCGCCACCGTAAGATCAGTTTTGCATGTGGGAGTGAACGCCCCAGATTCGGCCTATCTCAGCACAGGGCTGAGCAGCAAGGCCGGCCTTAAGTGGCCGAAAAGGTGTGAAACATCATAAAGGGAAGATGAGAGCTTATGAGAAAGAATCATATCATCGGTGGTTTGATCGTTTTTGGCGTAGGCCTGTTTTTGCTCTATCTTTACAGCCCGTACGTGGTCGAACTAATAAAAGGAGCCATACAGCCTATACTTATCGTGATCGGTCTTGTAGCCATGGCAGCGGCAATCTTGGGGAACAGGGACTTCAAAAAAATGAATACCATAGTGGCTGCCATATTTCTCTTTCTCGGTCTGTACGGTCTCTATGACGAGTACTACGCGGTAATGGATTTCTTTGATGGCCTTTTCCCCCTGTTATTCATTGTTGTAGGCCTTGTGTCTATATTCCACGGCATTAAGAGATTGACATGATCCGGAATTCAACCATGAGAAAAAATAGCGTAATCACCATCATACAAAGAGCCTATGGAAAAAGATACCGTCTGGATCCTTACCCCGAGGTTGTCTCTGCTCCTCGGTATTATATCTCCAAAATTCGACCAGTTATGGTGCTTGTAAAGCAAAAGAGGCTCCAGATTCTTGTTGTTCTCCTCTTTGCATTGGTAACAGGAGCCAGTATCTATTATTTCAATTTACTGGTGCAAACCGAGCAGGATGTACTGGCGGCACAGGGTAAGATGGCTGCCTTACAGCAGAGGCGAAACGATACCTCCATAAACCTGGCAAAGGCGGTGCTTGACTATTCGAGGCATGAGCGTTCAGTATTCACGGCGGTCGTGGCCCTGCGCTCCTTTTTGTCGGAAAAGGGCGTGAATGGCACAGAATTGGAAGAAATCATAGAGAAACTTAAACAAACTGATGTGCCAGGTGCCGGAAAGGCATCTGAAATGATTGCACGAGCAGGTCCATTATCCTTGGAGCGCTTGTTTGCCGTAGCCGAGCAATATCCGGACCTGAAGCTTTCCTCCAACTTCAATAGTCTTATGACGGCACTGGTCGATGTGGAAAAGGACCTGGCAGCACAAAGGCTCAATTATAATGATGCGGCCAACACATATAGTACCACTCTCTTAAAATTTCCAATCAATATCTATGCCCGGATATTTGGTTTTGAGAAGTATCCTTATTTTGAGGCTACAGACGAGGCAAAGACCTTTAAGCCTATTAACTATTAATTGAAGATTTTTGAGTGACGATTGAAGATTCAAAGATAAGAACCTTACAAAAAGTGTTAGAACTATTAAGAATTTTCAATATTCGATTTATCGGGGACGATCAATGAAGACAGGCTCATATGATCTTGACCTATTTGGCCACGGGCCGCTTAAGAAAAAGGCCGTATTTATCGGCTGCTTCTTGTTGCTGGCGGTCATATATGCCTACAGCTCCGATTACAACCTGGCAACCGGTAGCGGTAACCTGAGCATGGTCCTCTTCCTTGCCGCGAATATCTACCTCCCGGCCAAAAGGGTTCGCCTCCGTTACAGCCTCAAAAACGTACAGCCCTATTTCAACAGACTCCTTGTCTTTCATATCTGGCTGAACACCGCCTCCTTTATTACAGCCTGCATCCATTGTTACGTTTCACGGTGGGCCAATAACTGGCTGCTGCTGGCCCTGTTCATCATGGGTTGGCTGACAGTGGGCGGATTTTTGATGTGGATCAAGTATCAGCCAGGTAAGGTCAAGAAGGGCATGTACATCCTGCATACCCAGCAGGTGCTATTTTTTGTGATGATCTTTGCCATGTTGAAGGGACATTATGTTTTTTAAGTGCCTAAAGTTTAACCCGCCGTAAGTCTGGCGGGTAAAAGTGCCTAAAGTGAGCTAAAGTTTAAAGTGCCTAAAGTGAGCTAAAGTTATGGATTTTAATCATTTTATTTTTCCATTCGCCAGGTTTAAAACCTTCGCCTTTCAGGCGAATAGCTTTAGCATGTTTCGCATTTTGAATATCGAATACCCGCCTGCCATGCAAATTGGTTGGGGATCTAAAAATAATTGCGGCACTAACCTCAACATTGAGGTGCTATGGCAAATACCCCCAAAGGCAATGCGGGCAGGTCGAATAAGGAATTTCGAACAGCAGAAATTTTTTAAAGAAATAAGACAATATTCTTCACTTCGATATTCTGCGGTTCCTTGTTCAGCGGTTCTGCGGTTTAAAATAAATGACTTTCAGTCCTAGCAAAAATCTACCTGCTTTAGCAGGTAGTGCTTTACTGTGGTGATCTTTTTTTCTCCTGTCTCGTAAACAAGATCAGGACAATTATGGTAAGAGTGGTTAGTGCTGCTAAGATCCAGGCCCACTTGTATGATCCGGTGATATCAAATATCCAACCAAAGATCACAGCTCCGGAGCCTCCCAGTATCCCCAAGGTAAAAGTAAGTAAACCAAAGAGGGTGGCCAACGAGGCGCGTCCGAAGATGTCTCCAAGGTATGAGGTCCACAGGGGCACACACAAACCCATAAAGAATCCACTCAATGTGCCGACAATGACAACTCCCGCCAGTGAACTCACCACAGTAGCGTAGAGGGCCATTGCTGCCGCGAGGCTGAGGCTTACACAAAAAACAGGTTTTCTCCCAATCCTATCGGAGAGAGGCCCCCCTATAAATCCCCCTATCACAGAAATCGTGGCCATAAGAAAGACACTCAACTTTATTAACCTCATTCCCTCCTCTAAAGGGATATTCTCCGCCTTTGCAATATCCACTGCCCAGACTGCCACATGGCCGGAAATTCCCACATAATTGATACCGATAAGGCCATACCCGAACAATATACACCAATACGAGCGAGTCCTGAGCGCCTCCCTCACAGTCCAAACCTCTTCAGTGCTGGGAGATAGACCTTGCCGGGCTTCCTGATCTGCCATGCTACCTGGGGGGGCAGGGTCACCATCAGGGAGGAGCCCCATGGATTCAGGATCCTTTCTGATGATTATTCCCGCAAGCAGCACAATTGCAATTCCTATAATAAGCCCAAGATAGAGCCAGCTGCTGCGCCAGCCGTAAGCATTGATTAAGCCAGGGGCTACAAAGGCCACCACGCCAAACCCCAGGCCTATTCCCCCGGCTGCAAAAGCCATGGCCAGTCCGGCCTTTTTTGTAAACCACTTCCTTGCAGTAGCTTGAGCAGGGACAGAAAGTGTGGTAGCCACTCCCAGAGCCAGGATCACTCCATAATAGAGGTAAAATTCCCAGACAGTAGACATTTTTGAGGTCAGGACTAACCCGAGCAAAATGAAAACCCCGCCCCCAACCATAATCAACCTTGCCCCATATCTATCCACTAATATACCGGCAACGATTGCTGTTATGGCGTATACCCACATGTGAAGGGTGAGGCCGAAGCCCAGCATTGTTCTTGTCCAACCCAGATCATCGAGCAAGGTGGGGAAAAACATGGTGAATGAATACCTGCTGGCACTTGAAAGAATCGCAATGACACAGCATGCCATTATCACCCACCAACCGTAAAATATGCCAGAACGAGTTTTAACCTCTGTCACAATAACTAAACCTCTCGGAAAAAATCATGGTATTTTTAGTGGCCTTCCATTTAGGAAAAACAGGGTCAGATCTCAACATTCACCAGATCGGTGTTTTGTTGAGACCTGACCCTCTATCTCTTAGTTGAACTTATCCCTTAATACGCGCTTGAGGATCTTACCTGTCGGCGTTCTGGGGATGGCGTCTGCAAAGACCACTTTTTTGGGGATCTTATATCTCCCGATTTTACCCTGGCACCACTCGATAAGCTCTTCTTCGGTGAGTTCCTCGCCTTGCTTAAGCACCACGACGGCCTTGACCGACTCTCCCCATTTCTCATCCGGGAAGCCGATGACGCCCACGTCGGCCAATTTGGGATGGGCCAGGAGCGAATCTTCGATCTCAGCGGGGTAGATGTTCTCGCCACCGGAGATGATCATGTCCTTTTTCCGGTCCATGATGTAAAGGTATCCGTCCTCGTCCTTCTTGGCAATATCTCCACTGTAGAGCCATCCGTCCTTAATGGTCTCGGCAGTGGCCTCGGGCCTGTTCCAGTATCCCTTCATCACGTGGGGCCCTCTCATTAAAATCTCGCCCAACTCCTCCGGCTTAGTGTCTTGGCCTTGGTCGTTGACCACGCGAATATCAGTATGCATCATGGGCAGGCCGGTGGAACCGGCTTTGGAGAGCGCGTGATCGGAATCGAGCACAGCGCCTGTGGGGCATTCAGTCATACCGTATAGCTGGCGGACCTCGATGCCGGCCGCGGCGTATTCCTTGAGCATGGTAACTGGTACGGGCGCGGCGTACACCAGGATGATCTTGACCGAACTCCAGTCATACTTTTCGAAGTCGGGCACTGCCTTGAGCATCGTCAGGAGCGCGGGCACCGAACCGAAGCCGGTGACCTTCTCTTCCTGGATCAATTCGAGGAAGCGCCTGGCGTCGAAGGTCTTGAGAAGGACGAGTCTCTGGCCCAGGTAAACGCACATGGGCACCCCGCCCAGACCCCCGATGTGGAACAGGGGAAGGCCCACCAGAGCGGTATCGCCCATCTCCCCACAGCTCGCCACCACGGTCACCGAGCCAATGAAGTAGTTAAAGTGGGTGAGCATAGCCCCCTTAGGCCGGCCTGTTGTGCCCGAGGTGTACAAAATGGTCAGGGTATCATCATCTCCGCCTATGATCTCCGGCTCGTCATCGGACGTCTCGCTGATCATGGTCTTGTAGGACCTGGCCCACTGCGGCGGGGTGTCCGAAATAGCGATAAGGTCTTTGGCTGGAATGTCACCCCGGAAGGAGTCCACGATCTCGGTATACTCCTTGCCGAACACGAACACCTTGGCCCCGCAGTCCGAAAGAATGAACTGCATCTCAGGACCGGCCAGCCGGTAATTGACCGGCACCAGAATCGCGCCGATCTTTCCAAGGCCGAACAGCATGTCCCAGTACTCCGGCCCGTTTAGAGCCAGTATACCCACCCGGTCTCCATGACCCACCCCAAGGGCTTGCATGGTATGGGCCAGCCGATTGGCCCGTGCGTTAAGCTCCGAGAAGGTGAGACGCACATCCTCGAAAACCAGTCCTTCCTTGTCCGGGCTTATGAGAGCCCGTTTAGCCAGGAACGCTCCGATGTTGATTTTCATGCAAGTTGCCTCTCTTTTGTAAAAATTTTAGGTGCCAAAGTTTAAAAAAATTTTTGCCTCAACAAATAAGAAACCTCCCCTAATCTTCTTGATGGCCTGCTCATTTTGAATAAAGTTGGCTCACTCAGCGTGCGCCACTTAGTCTTAGAGAAATTCGACGGCTGCCAGGGACAGGGTCTCATTGATCCCATCCTCGATCATGGCCGCCCGGGCGTCCCGGAACATCTTCTCAATTGGGTACTCCTTGGTTAGGCCGTATCCCCCAAGAATCTGGATGGCCTCGCTGGCGACCTGAAACGCAGTTTCCGTGGAAAAACACTTACAGGCCACCGCGTGTGCTGCTGAAGGTGGCTGGCTGACGGCGTTGTACATGGTCATCCGTCGAGTAGCGGCACGCGCAGCCTCGACCATCGTGAACATCCTAAAGATCTTCAGTTTGATGTTCTGATGCTCGATAATGGGCACCCCGCCCTGGATGCGTTTCTTTACATAGTTAAAGGCCTCATCAAAAGCGGCCTTGGCCAGGCCAGCAAAAACCACGGCCATGCCCCCATTAGCCGCGGCAAGGATCGCCTCCCCCGCTCCTTCCATGACGCCTGAATCCGGAGTAATAACCATATACTCTTTAGGTATCCGGGCATCCTCAAAAATGATTGATCCCTGGTTAAGGGGGCGCTGCCCTATCTTGTCCAGGGGTTTGCCCCGGGAGATACCGGGCAGGTCTAAGGGGATCATCGCCAATCCCTGACCCTGCATTCCTTTGGACGGATCCAGACCGACATGGAAGACAGCATGGGTGGCAATGGTACCATCGCTGACCCAGGCTGATTTTTCACCATTGACAATATACTCGTCCCCTTTCAGAACACCCCTGACTGATGGACCGCATCTTGGATCATCGCTTCCGATCACCCAGTCCGAACCATGGTCCGGCTCGGTGATGGCCCAGCAACCGATCATCTTGCCTTCGGTATCTTCGCAGTACTCTTGTGCTAAGTTCTGGAGCTCAGGATTCGGGAATAAGGCGGCCATGTCAAAGGGCATGTTAGACACGCCCAGACTAATGGTCAGCCCCGCGTCAGCATAGCCCATCTCTTCACCTATCAGCAGCCGTGACATTGGGTCCACCTCTTCCTGCATGCCGCCCAGCGCCTTTGGTATGCCCATCTTGTGAAGGCCGAGTTCACGGTGCTTCTTAAATACATCCCACAACACAGACCCTTCTGCGATCACATCGGCCGGATCATGGAGTTTATCCAGCTCGATCCCGGCCGGACGCATCACATCAGTGCCGAACTTCTTGACCATATCGCGCATGGCCTTCTGCTCGTCAGTAAGATTAACGTCTATCTCTCGGTATGCCATATTCTCCTCCTCTCTCTCAGTCCCCTAATAATCAAATTCGTGTTTTTTCCGGCAGAAAGTAAAGAATCCATGTCCAACTCCCATCTGGCCTCCATCGGCTTCCTGTCTACGGTTCGGAGGTATTCAGGCTTAGGGTATCCCATGATTAAGACGCTGAAAACCTTGTGGACAGGGGCAAGCTTAGTTAGCATTGAAGTGGTTGGAGCACTTGGACTACGAATGTCCGTCCTTGAACCAGTGGCATGTGAAAACTGGAAGCCCTCTCTACCGGCCAGGTACAGTTTGCTTCCTCACATTAATGTTACTTGACAACCTTAATACGGTGCAAATAAAACAAATATGCTTCCCTGGGAAGCCAGGTATATTCGATCCTGTCCCCCATTGCATATATCTGGTTCAGGCCGAACAGAATGGTGCCTCCGGGTTCTTGACTCAGAATCGCATGTATCTTGTTCAGAAGGGCTAAACGCTTTTTCGGATCTAGTTCTCGTGCTTGGTCCATAACCAGCTTATTCAACAGGTCCTTGCTTGGCCGAGTGGGCCACCCGCAGTAAATGCTGTCGCTTGGTAGTGTTAATATCAGTCTCGTACTTGGATCTCTGCCTCCTGCCCAGGCATATAACACCATATGGCCCTCTTTCGGATCTCTATTTCGAGCATAGGTAGCCTGAACCCCGGCCTCAAGTTGCTGCAGCTTTATCGTAACTCCCACATCCTTCATATATTTCTGTATGGTTGCGGCCACAAGAGCGGCGTTCGGTACGGCACTGGTGTAGGTTAAAATTATAGGGGTGCCGGGCTTATAGCTTGATTGTTGAACAAGCTTTCGGGCCCTTGCAGGGTCGAATTCATACTTATAACTTAGGTCATACCCCAGTTCAGACCTGCTGGCGAACATGTACATGGGGTAGCCTTCTCCAAGGAAGATCCTGTCCACTATTTCCTGTCGGTTAATGGCATAGAAGAATGCCTGGCTAAATTTGAGGTCCGTAAAAATGGGATAGTTGGCCGGTCTGGATGCTATCGCATACAAACTCGGAGCAGTGGTGGCTCTCTTGACTTTGATGTTTTTATTCCGCTCGAGGCGCTTTGCGTTATGGGGCAATATATCTGAAATTAAGTCCAGTTCACCTGTTTCCAGCATGGCAATCCTGGTAATGGGGTCAGGAACGGTCATAAACTTCAAGGTCTTGAAATCGACCTTTTGTGTCACTCCCTTCTCTTTCCAACGAAAACGCTCATTGGCCTCCA
>DAOVAK010000026.1 GCA_030671095.1 Deltaproteobacteria bacterium
TTTGAACCCGACCAAATCTTACTGCCCGGTCTCAAACCGGAATTTCTGGTCGGGATCGATGATCGCCAGAACACGAACAATGCAGCCGTCTCCGCCCGGCCAGCGCCAGGGAAAAGCCATGAAAAAGCATCGCTTGCCGGTTACTTTATCGAGATCTCCACCGATGTTTTCGATGCCGGGGATGCCACCCTTAACCATGAGGGTCTTGTGAGCCGGTTCCCAATCAGGGAAATCCTCTTTTGGATCACGGCCGGTTGCTTCTTTGTATTCCTCAATCAGGTGCGGCTGGGATGGTCCGAGGCCGTGATCCACCAGTTTGGTCGCAATGGGGTGATCATTGGCTTGGCAGCCGTACCCGACGCATTTCACTTTTTTATCCACCATCCATTGGGCCCCTGCCCCGGAAATTCCGCAACCATAGGCGAAATATTCATCGCTGTCGGCCCATTTATGATGAAACCCCGTGTTGATCATGACGATGTCGCCCTCCTGGATTTTAGGGCTGGCATTTTCAAGATCCTCTGGGGAAATCACTCCCCATTTGCCCTTGGGGATGGAAACCGCAACTCCGGACCCGCACAAACGCCACAACGGATAATCGTTAATGCTGGGCGTGTTTTCCGTAACGTGTATTGGCGCGTCCATATGGGTGCACCGGTGCATGATCCCTTCCCATTGAACCTGGTGGATACCATCTTTGGCGTGAAATTTATTGACCGTTACATTGACACCGGGGGATGAAGGCCATTCCGGCATATGTTGATGGAACGCGTGACTTAAATTATATATTTTTAGGTTCATTTTTCTAATCCCATGTCTTTAGGTTTATTTATTCCCGGCGTCGATTCGACATTTGCCGGTGGGATCGATCATGCCGATGAACCGAACCGGACAGGCATCTCCATATTCGAATTTCCAGGGGGTGGCTACGAAAGTGGCCCGTTTGCCGGCTAGGAGATCCACATCGCCGCCAACTTGCTCAATGGTTGGAATATCCGCGCCTAACAGGGTTCTATGGGCGATATTCCAATCAGGATGTTCTTTTTGGGGATCCAACCCGGTGGCTTTCTGATAATTACCAGCCAAGCGACTCATTATTGGACCGCCGCGATGGGGGCCTAACGAGGTGGCCAGAGGGTGGTCGATTTGTGGCGTATCCACACCGACGAGCTTACAATCTTTTTGAACCAGCCATTGGGCGGCATCTTTTGATAGCCCCGGCGACTCCCCGTAATACTCGTGGGCGTCCGCGTATTTATGATGCCACCCTGTCACAATAACCACAATATCGCCTTGTTGAACCTCAGACGTGGCGGATTCCAAATCTTTGGCGGTAATCACTTCATAGCTCTTTTTAGGTAACCTCAATACAACGCCGTTGCCGAAGAAACGGTCAACGGGAATACGGGCTAGATCGGCTGCACGCTGGACCAAGTGCAAAGGCGCATTCATATGGGTGCCCGTATGCATAACGGTATTAATTTTCCATGCCAGGACGCCGTGTTGGCCATGTTTGACGCCTCGAAACATTTTCACGTCGTCCTGTCCGGGGTAGGATGGCACCCCGTGGCCCCACTCATGGCTCAGTTCAACCATTTGCAGCCCTGAATAAGGATCAGCAACCATTGTCATAATAACCTCTTGTGTATGTTGGTTTTTATTTTACGGCATGGATCAACCATGACGCTGCCAGAACCGAGGGTCATGCGGCCGTCAGCCCGCCATCCACATAGATCGTCTGACCGGTCACAAAACTGGCGGCGTCGGATACCAGATAGTTCACCGCACCGACCAAATCTTCGGGCAACCCAATTCTTCCCAGGGGAACTAGCGAGGCATACTTTTTGGCCAGTTCGGGGTTCTCGGCAATGTGCTTCGTACCCGGGGTGATCACCAGGGCGGGGCCAAGGGCATTGACGCGAATGTTATGGGGAGCCCATTCCAAGGCCAATGTTTTGGTAATCAGTTCCACGGCACCTTTGGTAGCGCAATATCCGGCGTTGCCGCCGGTGTAGCCCCGAATGCCGCGAACGGAGGAGAGGTTGACGATCACCCCAGACTTCTGTTCCTGCATCACTTTTCCGACAGTTTTGCAGGCAACCATGGTGCCCTTGACATTGACGGCAAACAGCTTATCCCAATCTTCCATGGGGAACTCGACCGCATCGTGTTTGATGTTCAGGCCCATGGCGTTGACCAGGATGTCTATTTTGCCGTATTTTTCGACGACCTGATCTACCAGGTTCTGGACAGAGCTCTCATCAGTGACATCCGATGGGATAGCAATGGCCTCGTTACCGGATGCCTCAGTAATCTGCCGGGCGGCCTTTTCAATGGTCTCCTGATTTCGACTGGAAACGACCACGGTTGCACCTTGAACCCCAAGGGCCATGGCCAAAACTTCACCAATTCCGCCGGCCCCGCCGGTGACGATTGCGATTTTATTGTCCAGTTTGAACATGTCCTTCATTTTATTATCTCCTTATGAAATAGATCCTGGGCTCACGGTGAAGTTTGATCGCTATACGAGTGGCCATCTTTGCTGGAAAAGCGCGCTGGCCGCACAGCTTTCAAACGACATCCAGTCGCAAACCCTTATGTCTTATGCTATTTTACACAAAAAGCAATTAACTTTTTTTATGGTGTTATGATAAAAACGAGCACTTCTGCAGGTTTCCCGTTATTGGTGGCCATGTCGCGTTCTTCACCCGGCGCGATATAGATCAGATCACCTTCATTCAATATATGTTTCTCGTCCGGTCCGCTGACGGTAATGGAGCCTTTGACCACATAATAGACTCTCTCTTTTGGAGATGAAGACATTTCCGCTCCCCCATTGGGCTGGAAATAAGAATAGTTCACGATGGTCCGCTTTGATTGATCCCCGGTTATCTTTTTAATACCATACACTCCAAAGTGTTTTGCCGCATCATAGAAATCACCTTCCGCATCCTTCACGCTGATCATACTTACCCTCCTTCTATTTATGAATCGAACTTTGAAAGTTTATTCTGCTACAATGGCCACCAGACGAACTAGGGATGCTTCACCCTGTTCATACCGTATGGGGAAACATGCAATTGTGCAGCGTATACCGGTAACTTCATCAATCTGTAATAATATCCCACTTCCTCTTGTGTCTCATATCCCCCTTCTGTGCCTTTGTGTCTTAGCGGCTGAAGCGTTATCCTGTGCCTTACATCCTATCTAATACAATTTCCCCCAGGTTTATGTCTGTCCGGGTCTTTACGCTAAACTCCTTTGAAGAATATCCTCCATGTTCAATCTTAACAACAACATCCATGTCGGGTTCAAGTCCCTCAAATTCAAAGTCACCGAAATTATCAGTCTTTATATTCTGCGTGCCGGTTTCACTGACAAGGGTTACACTTATACCTTCAGCGCATTCATCCCGTTGATTTCCTAATATGACTTCACCGGCAATAAACCTTTTTGGTAACCCCACATAGCAGACACCCGGGTTCAGTTCATATTCCGGATGGAGGATCTCCATATCCTGAGAGGATCTCAGTTTTGATATGTCGCTTTCAGGATCATCCATATCCCCAAAAACCAGGGCCCCGGTCGGACATGTCTCAACGCAACGGGGCTCTTTCCACCCTTTATCTAAAAGGTGGGCGCAAAAGGTGCATTTCTGGGGCACACCTTTCTCCTCGTTCCAGTAAATAACCCGATACGGGCAGGACGAGACAATTTCCTTCTGTCCCTTCGCCTTTTCAGGATCAATTATGACAATTCCGTCGGATCGCCTGTAAACCGAGCCGTTTTTGGCCGAGTTGATACAGGAGGCTTCCCCACACTGCATACAGGGGGTTGGCACATAGTCAACTTTCACCTTCGGGTAGGCACCCCTCTCCTTCTCAACCAAACGCATCCAGTAATGCCCTGTTGAGGGCTGGGAAGCGGAATACCCTGGATAGTCATTGCCGCAGTATTCATCCTTGCAGGCTAAAAAGCAGTTGTAACAACCCGTACACTTGCTCACATCTATTATCATTCCGTATACAGGCATCAATTATCGCTCCCACTTCTCAATGTCTATAAGACAGGAATTCGGCGTCATGCCGGGTGCGTTTTTGGAAAGCATCCTGGATGACGTCAAGATATTTATACACCCTCCCTGATCTACAGAACCCGCCTTACCCGGTTCAAGGGGATCGTACAGGGCCGAAGAGGCATAGGAGTGAATAATTCCGGGCCTGATTCTTTCCGTGACCTCCGCAATACAAAGAACTCCGCCGCGGTCATTGTAAAGCTTGACAATATCGCCGTGCCTTATTCCCCTTAGCCCTGCATCTGACGGGTGAATACGGGCCGGCCACCAGGGATACCCGTCTTTTTTAACGCGGTGGACCGGTATTTCGTTCAGCCAGTCAGTATGTTTGTCATAGTGGGTATGGAATGAAAATCGCGGGTGGGGTGATACGAGCGCCAGGGGGTACTTTTTGGCCAGCTCGGATCTGTGTCCTTCCCAGCTCGGGATATAGCGCGGAGAAACCGGCCGCTCCTCATCATCGGGAAAGCACTGTTTTAAACTCTCTGATACAAACTCGATCTTCCCGCTGAAAGTCCCTAGTTCATTGGCCTTTTCCGTGTTTTTCTTGGGGTTGGCCGGATCAGGAGTGTCACAGGCCCTTCCTTCATAAAACCAGCGAAGCGAAGGCGTCGACTTATAGTCTTCGGGGAAGGGCACAATAAAATATCCCTTTTTGTCAAACTCCTCCCATGTGATAAATTTCGGCAGGTCGGATATCTCAAAAAAGGCCTTCGCCCAGTCGACCTCTGATTTCCCCTCGGTATAGGTCTCTTTGAGGCCAAGTCTATCCGCAATCATTGAAAAGATCTGATAATCCGACCTGGACTCCCATAGGGGCTCCATACACTTTTTCTGACGAATAATAACCCTGTTGTTACACCCGGAGCTGGCATGACCTGTGTACCCTCCGGGCGCCCCCCATTCCCCGACATCATCACGTTCCAGGCTGGTGCACGCGGGTAGAATGATATCCGCAAAATTGGTCTCGCTATTGTACCAGCAATCCTGGTTCACGACAAACTCAAGTTTCGGGCTCTGATACATCCTGACCCACTTGTTGGTATCAGACATGGTCCCTACAAAGGAGCCTCCGTATCTATAGAACATCTTGATCTCGGAATGATCCGGCATCGGGTATGTGAATTCCGTAAATTGTTGCTCAAGGGCCTGTCCGCAAAATCCCTCTCCCATCCAACTGACCGGTGGATTCAGGATCGCGTCAGGAAGGGTCAGTCTGTAAAGACGCTGTTTAGTTGGATTTTCTGCAAATCCGAATTGTCTATCCGCTGCTTTGGATGTGGCCATCCTGCCGTCAAGGTCGGCGTATCCCGGGAAAAAGACATCGGCATTGGATGGTGCGCCCATGCTTGTTCCCCAGATGCTCACACCCGGTTTACCCAGGCCCTGCATGGCCTGAAGCAGAACCATCATCCTCGCCCACTCTGTCGCATAGGCCTCCCTGCAGGCGCCACCTTCACCACCCCGGGTGCCCCCGGCAAGCACTGTCTTTTTTGAAGCCCATTCTCTTGCGAGAGCCTTTATTTTCCTTGCCGGGATCCCGGATTCCTCCGAGGCCCAGACCGGGGTCTTGGGTTGACCGTCGTCCTCGCCTAAGATATGTTCCCTGAATTCATCAAATCCGATGGTGTGTGTCTCGATGTAATCTTTGTCAAAGGTCCCCTCCGTCAACCAGACAAAGGCAATGGCCATGGCAAGTGCGGTACCGGTCCCCATCCTGATGGGGAGCCACTTCCCTCCTATTGCGGCATTTGTATAGTTGTAGAAAGGGTCAATGAAAACCATTTTTACGCCCTTTTCCTTGAGCCACTGGCGCCAGATGGCGGAATCCTGGCCCGTGTAGGTCCCTCTGGTCGAGTCGGGATCACACCCCCAATAGACGATCATTTCGGCGTTCTGCAGGGCGTCCTCAAGGAGATCATAGGGCTCAGGCATACCGAGCCGCCAGAAAAAACCGTATGTATGGGTGGCGCCCCAGTGCCATCCCTCCCAGCTGTCCGGATTGTCAAAGACAGGCGTATAGCCGATCATATTAAAAAACCGGGAAAAGGGCCCCATCTTATAGCCCACGATCCCCCAGTTATGGTGGGACGAGGTCATACCGGTAATCGCTGAAGAACCATAGGTATCGCTTATCCGTTTGATTTCTCCCTCAACAATGTCCAGGGCCTCATCCCAGCTAATCCTTTCATACCCCGCCTTCCCCCTGTTCTCCGCATGCCTCTCCCCGTCAGGATCAAAATCTATCCTCTTATAGGGATACTTAATCCTGTCTTCCGAGTAGAGTCTTGTCCTCTCCCCGTGTACGTAAGGTGAGATGAAGAATTTATTGGGCGGTGTGTATTCCCTTCCACCCGCCTGGATTGTCCATGGGGTGAAATCTTTCTCGTCAGCGACCAGTGGCCTGATTCTGACCACCCTTCCATCCTTCACATAGACGGAGATCGGGCCGGCATTAGTGCAACTCGTAAAGATCTGTTCAGACATGAATTTTCGCCATGTTTGTGGTTCTTCAAAATTGTTAATTCAATTAATGCATAACACTATTTATCAGTACTCAAATTATGTTGGACATTAACGGGGTGCAAACAATACCATTTTTGCCCGCTCCTCCATTTCTTTCGCCAGCTTATCAATGAAACCAAACTGCATACACCTTGCCTGGCAGTGTTTTACGCACGCCGGCCCTTCACCGGCTTGATGTCTGTTTATACATAGATCGCATAGATCCGTTGGAAATGGAACATTATCAATACAGACTTTATTAAATGTTTCATACAGGTACTCCGTCACCATAATGCCGTTTTTGCCGGCCGGGAAATCGTGTTCCTGCTGACATGCAACTTCGCAGGAATGGCAACCAGTGCAATAATCATAATTGATGAGCAATCCGTATTTGGCCATCTCTATTCCCCTCCTTCCGTGACTTTTGACAATTTAACCAGCGTCGTCTTGTATTGACCTCCCCCGAACCCTGAACTGCTGCATTGAGGACCGGGAATAATCTGGTTGATCTGATAATCCCACACCCCGAATAGATCAGGCTCCCGCCCTTTCATTTCAGGCATCCACCAGCCGTGAAGCGTCTGGATGTGGCCGGGTTTTACCTTTATGGTCAACCAGGCCTTTCTTTTGACCTTTCCCATATCGTTTTCCAAATAGATCCACTCCCCGTCATAGACACCATATTTCTTAGCCGTCTCCGGATGGACCTCAACAATGGGATCCTGAGCCTTTTCTCTCAGCCAGGGGATCATGCGATGTTCTGAATGAAAAAAGAGGCTGGATCGCGCCCCCGTGATCATTATCAAGGGGTATTTTTCGTACAGCTCAGGGGTTGACACCGGACCCTGGGGTGGCTCGACATAGAATGGCAAAGGATCAATGCCCCAACTTTCAAAGGCCTTACTATGGAGTTCCACCTTGCCTGTTTCGGTAGCGAACCCGGGCTTGCCGTCCTTGCGGAGCAATCCTCTCTCATGCCTTCGATAAGGCTTGGTCGGACCTTCTGGTGCCATTTCCCACCCGCCTTTCTTCTCCATCTCATCAAAGTTCGTACCGGCAACGGAGAGACGATCGTTGATAAGATCTTTTACAGTGTCCCATTGTTTTAAGCCTTCCGGATTAAATCTTTTTGCCAGTTCAAAATTGATCTCCCAGTCTGACTTACATTCGCCCACCTGTACCCTCTTCTTGATAATGGACAGGGGTGTCCACCAGGAGCGAAAGCTGTCCTTCTCCGCAAAGGTGGCCGCTGGAAGAACGATGTCTGCCAGGGCCATTGTAGTGGGATTATGAAAAAGATCGACGACAGCTACGAAATCGAGTTTCTTCAGTGCCTCATAATGCAGCTTTGCCCTGGCTGCCTGCCCACCTAAAACATTGGCCGTCTGAATCCATGCCGCTTTTATAGGATAAGGTTTCCCTGTGTTTATCTGGTCAATGGCCATGTCAGGCTGGGCCCATCCCCTGAATCCTTTAACCATCGGATAATCGTCACATCCGATACGTTTTTCATTGAGCCGTTTAACTGTTTCCTCGCCATAGAGAATCACCAGTTCCTCGGTGCTATAGGGATAGGTCGTCACCCCATGAGAGGGCCTGGCTATTACCTGGCCACCTGGGACATCGAGATTCCCGGTAATACACCACAGATGGGAGATAGCCTGGGCGACAGTAGTGCCCTCTGGTTCCATATCAATGGCCACGCCCCAATGGATTGCCGAAGGTGTATTCGTGGCGAAGAGCCGTGCGGCTTCCACGATCAATTTTTCAGGGACCTCGGTGATTTTTGCGACCTTGCCGGGCGGATATTCCTGAACACGCTCTTTAAGACCGTCAAAGCCAAAGGTCCATTTTTCCACAAACCCCTTATCATATATCTTTTCATTAATAATGACGTTGAGCATGCCAAGGGCAAGGGCGCCGCTTGTTCCTGGCCGGAGTTGAAGGTGGTGCGCGGACCTAGTGGTCATCCATGTGTGTCGCGGGTCGATGCAAATGATTTTGCTTCCCAGTTTCATGCAATCAACGATCCAGTGCCCATAGAATGCGTCGGGGCAGGTAGTCGTGGGATTATTACCCCACACAATAATGACTTTTGGGACTTCCCATTCAGGATCATCATAGCGTTTTTCCAGGAATTGTGAACAATCCACAACCCCGAAATCACCCATAGTAGCTTTCATGGCTCCAAGGCGCGGTGTATAACAGGACTGGCCGGAAAGCCCGAGTTGACACCAGTTGGGACTGCCGTAGCTATAGGCAAGAAAAGAGATGGGACCCCCGATATCACGTCCTGTCCCCTGGGCGAAGACCACAGCCTCGGGACCGTTCTTTTCCCGAATCTCTTTCAGCTTGGCCTCACATGTGTCAAAAGCCTCATCCCATGAGATACGCTCAAACTTACCCTCCCCGCGCTTACCAACGCGCTTCAAAGGGTAGAGGATTCGATCAGGGTGATAGGTATACTGAGTCATGGCCAAGACCCGGGGACAGGATCTTCCCTGATTCCAGGGATGTGACTCATCCCCTTCCACCTTTATAAGTTTCCCTTCTTTCACATGGAGTTCCTGGCCGCAGTTACCATGACACCCTGCTCCCGCTGACCAGGTTACTGTTGGATAGATTTCTACTTTTTCCATATTGCCCTCCTTTAAGCCTTTTAATTGTTCTTAACCTCGACAAATTACCCCTTTAGTTGGTCGGGGAGTCATGGGGAGTTGAAACTATATGAGGAGGTAACAGCACCTTTCAAGATATGAAAAGTCATATGATATATCAAAAAAAGAAAACATCTGATTACACTTTAAATCATCATATTACTATCTAACTTGCTTTGTAAACGTGATAGCCGCCACCTCATATAGTTTTTTAAAAAAAGCGGCCCCATATAATCAGAAGAATTCCGAGGCTGAAAAACCGAATTTAAGTTTTATATGTCAGTTTCATTATTTCATCATATTAGGCAGAAAGAGGGTGATCTGCGGAAAAGCAATCAGAAAAGCGACCTGCAGCACATCTGCAATCAGATGCGGAAAAACACCCCTGAATATGGTCCCGATAGGGACACCCGAGATTCCTCTAATAATAAAGACATTCAGACCCACGGGAGGGGTAATCAACCCCATTTCTGTTACTCTAACCACAAGGATACCGAACCATATGGGATTGAAGTCCAGATCTACGATCAGGGGGAAAAATACGGGGATTGTCAGGAGAACAATCGCCATGGAGTCCATAATGCAGCCAAGCGCCAGGGTTATAAGCAGGATAATACAAAGTATAACATAACGATTTACCTGTAAATCAGCCACGGCGCCCGCCAGATTAGAGGGTAGCTGGGACACTGAAAGGAAATATCCAAAAATCATGGCGCCCAAAATTATCATAAAGAGCATGCCCGATGTCCCGCATGTATTGACAATACTGCTCTTAAACACTTCCCAGCTCAGCTTTCTTTTGAAGAACGCGAAGAAAAATGTCCCGAATGCACCGATCCCTGCGGCCTCAGTGGGTGTAAACCACCCCCGGTAGATTCCTCCTATAACCACTAAAAACAAGACAGCTACTTCCCATGTATGCTTAAGGGCAGCTGTCTTTTCTTGGAAGGTCGTCTTGGGACCTTTCGGTCCGTGATGGGGTTTCAAAAAGGTGAGATACCATATGGTGAAAAGGTAAAAGACCGCCTCCATGATTCCGGGGATAAACCCCGCTAAAAACAGCTTCCCTATGGACTGCTCGGTAATGATGCCGTAGATGATAAGGATGACGCTCGGAGGGATCAGTATCCCGATACTTCCTCCTGCGGCAATAGCGCCGGTCGCGAGGGCATCGTTGTATTTGTATTTCCTCATTTCAGGCAAGGCAACAGCCCCGAGGGTAGCAGCGGTCGCGAGGCTTGAACCGCTGACGGCCGCGAAACAGGCGCATGCAACGATCGTGGCCTGGGCTACTCCACCGCGAAAATGACCAATCCATTTATATACCGCGTTGAAAAGATCTTCGCTCATGCCCGCGGCAAGCGCGAATGATCCCATCAGGATAAAGAGAGGGATCACACTGAGATCATAATGGGCAAAAGTGTTATAGGGGACTGACTTAAGAACCCCAAGCGCCGGCCCGATGCCCACAATCACTGCAAAGCCAACAAATCCCACCAGGGCCATGCCCGCGCCGATGGAGAGCCCTGAAAAAAGGAGGACAATAAGTATCGCTATACCGATGAGTCCGACTATAAACGGGTCCATTCAGATATTACCTCCCCTAAGAGACTGAGAAATTCGGCCAGGAGTACGAGACAAAGGATCACAAACCCAACGGCAACCGTAGCTATAAAAGGATAGACAGGGATATAGAGGACCGCGGATATTATTTTTGAGTGGTATTCTTCGGCCATAAGTAAAAAGGCTTGCCAGCATATCAGTACAAACAGTATAAGGGCCAGGAAACTCGTAATACAATTGATCCGTTTTTTCGTTCTTTCGGAAAAATGCATTATCACCAGGTCCACACCGATATGTGATTTCTTATGGGCGGTGTAGGCAACACTGAAAGTGACAACAATCGCCATCATAAACTCGATCAATTCGGCAGCACCGGGTACGGGACTGTTGAAAATATAACGGAGGAGTACATCTATAAAAGTAAGAAACATCATTATGGCAAGGAGCCACAGTGCTACGTGCTTTACAAACACCACGAGAGGCCGGTTCAGCTTTATGAGAAAGTCTGTCCCCTTCTGCAACCACATTATTCTATCCTTGATTTTATTCTCCTTCGCCAGAATACCTTGTAGCTTACAACTGTTATGATCAGCCTTCGGCCAAAGGCTATGGTTCGACAATGATAGCGTGGCGAACCGCACCGGCTTATCCTATCGAAGTCTTGACGAAGTCGGAAGCTCTTTAGAGCGTCCGTCCTCCGAAGTAGCCTGTTAGGCCGGATGGAAAGGCGGGTTGGCTTCGGCGTAACTCCGCCTTGATACCCCGTCCCATCGTGGCGTTACTGCGGGGAGCTTCATTGGTTATTGAACTAAAATAGCTACATTGCTAATCCGCTCACACCAGTTCATCCCCTCCCTCTCCCGGGATGAGAGAGGAAAGGGAGTGGTATAATTTACAGGATATTTCCCTTAAAACATAGCGAGCAAGGCGTCAAGGATCTCTTTTGCTTCGGGATGACCCGACTTCTTCATCTTGTCGAGCCAGTTGTCCCATACAGGCTTTCCGCCCACTTCAAGCCACCTGGCCCTTTCTTTCTCCGGAAGGTTGTATATATTGACCTCATAACCCTCTTTTTTCGCCTTCGCGATACAGGCGTCCTTGGCGCTGTCAAAGAAGTTCCGCCCCCAGAACTTGGCGCCTTTAAGTCCACTCGCACTATTAAATGCGTCCTGGATATCCTTTGGCAGGCTGTTCCATTTCTTTTTGTTAACCGCTATGGAGAAGTACAAAACGGGAAAGGCTGTTCCGGTTGTGTAATATTTTGCAACCTCATAGAGCCTGAATGAGTTTGTCGCCTCCCAGGGGGCGCCCATTCCGTCTGTAACACCCTTTTGAAGGGCCATATAGTTTCCCGGCATGGGTACGGATACAGGAACCCCGCCCAGAGCCTTCATCATCTCGGTGGAAGGACCTCCCATCATCCTTATCTTCAGCCCCTTGAGATCCTCAAGGGTCTTGACCTGTTTCTTTGTGGTGAGCAGGAAATAGGGATCGGTGGTGTACAGGAGGAGGATATGATTATCTTTGTACTGTTCCCTTATCTGGGGAAACTTCTCGTAAAGCTTCCAGAGCGCTCCGCTTGCCTCTTCGGATGTATTGAACGGTAAGGATGGAAGGCTGATTACGTCTGACAGAGATGTCATGCCGCGCCAATAAGCGTGGAAGCCCCATCCAATATCGGCGATGCCGTCCTTTACGGCTTTCCAGGTAGCAGGTCCTTTATTTAGTGTCTGGCTGTAGTAAACCTTTATCTTGAGTTTGCCTTTGGCGGCCTTTTCGACTTGTTCCACCCAGGGTTTCAAGGCCATAACCTGTCCCCAACCGTTCTCAGGGTTCTGAGTGGTGAAAGTCAGTGTTATGGGCTCTGATGAAGCAGTGAATGGAAAAACGAAAACAAGACAGATGCCGATAAGCAATACTACCCACATATTTTTTTTCATTTTTTAACCTCCTTTTAGCTAACTAAATTTAGGTTTATGAAAATGGGCCATACTGTTCTTGATCTTTTATTCATGCCTCCTTTCTTTTGTAAATACTCGAGTGATAACATGTCTTCATCAATTCGCAAATCGAATCTCTATCCCTTAAAACATCCCTTTGTCATCAGCCATTCTGTTTTTCCGGAAAATGTAAGAATGTACCTTCTCGTTCAAAAACCACTTCAAACGATTTTTGATAACACAAACTGAGAATTTCAACAATCTAATACCTCTAAGCAAGTATCGCGTACCAAATACCATTCCATCAAGCTTGCTCAATTGAGATTATTCAACCCAGATAATGGCTCCTGCTCCCTGGGTCAAACCTCCGCAGATCGCACAGGC
>DAOVAK010000751.1 GCA_030671095.1 Deltaproteobacteria bacterium
AATTCCTTCTACCAGCTGGACTTAATTACGCCTGGTATTTCTCCCCTCAAAGCCATGGTTCGAAAACATATACGGCAAAGGCCGAACTTTCTTAAAAAGGCCCTTGGCCTTCCACAAACGGGGCACCTATTATATTGACGCGTGGAAAATTTCGGTCTTCTCTGAGCTTTTATAATAAGGGACCTTTTTGCCACCGTATCCTCCCGATTAACTTCTAAAGGGCATGCCCAAGAATTTCAGTAAGAAGAAACCCTCCGCATCCGTTTTCGCCGTTGTGATGATGGAGACGTTTAATCCGTTTACCTTATCGATGTTATCGTAGTCGATTTCAGGGAAAATGATCTGCTCCTTCATCCCTATGGTGCAGTTGGCACGTCCATCAAAGATTTTATCAGACAGCCCCCTAAAATCCCTTACGCGGGGCAGAGCCACATTAAAGAGTTTATCCAGGAAATCATACATCTTGTTCCGTCGCAGGGTAACCGTACACCCGATGGGCATCCCCTGCCGAAGCTTAAACCCGGCAATGGATCTCTTTGCCTTTGTGATTATGGCTTTTTGCCCAGCAATAAGGCTCAATTCTTCCACGCCTTTATCAAGGACCTTTATATTATAGATCGCCTCTCCCAGACCCATATTCAATACGACTTTCTCAACGCGTGGGACTGCCATGATGCTTTTGTACCCGAACTCCTTCATCATGGCGGATATGACTTCCTTCTCATATTTCTCTTTTAGTCGGGTCAACCCTCTCTCCTCCAAAACGGCAGATCATATTAGCTATCCAATAGCTCCCCACACTTCTTGCACGCTCGTACTCTGGAACCATCCTCCAGGATCTGTTTTCCGATCCTTGTGGGTTCCGCGCATTTATTGCACACCAGCATGAGATTGGACATGTGGATGGAGGCCTCTTTTTCTATGATGCCCCCTCGGGCACTCTTTCCCCCGGCTCTCGTGTGTCTCTTCACCATGTTGAGCTTTTCCACAATCACGCGACCCTTCTCCGCATCCACTTTCAGGACCGATCCAATTTTACCCTTTTCTTTTCCAACAAGAACCGTGACTTTGTCGTTCTTTTTAATCATTGGATGCTTTTTCAGCATTTTTCTTACTCCTGCTGGTTTAGGAGAAGCCATATAACCTTCTCTTTTTCAAAACTCCAATACGCCATTACCCCATCACTCCACATCGCCTCTACACCGGAAACGGCACAGCCTTTTCATTTCTCAACCCGACTCTGGGGGTGGATTAACTATCACTCAGAGTACCTCAGGGGCCAGTGAGATGATCTTCATAAATCTTTTTGCCCTTAGTTCCCTCGCCACTGGGCCGAAGATCCTGGTCCCAATGGGTTCATTCTGCTGGGTAATAAGGACGGCTGAGTTATCATCGAATTTAATATAGGAACCATCCGCTCTGGGAATTTCTTTCGCGGTCCGAACAACCACGGCCCTCATCACGTCGCCTTTCTTCACCTTGGAGTTGGGCATCGCCTCTTTCACCGTTACCACCACCACATCTCCCACGCTGGCATACCTCCTCCTTGACCCGCCCAGCACTTTGATACACAAGAGCAATTTCGCGCCAGAATTATCTGCCACATGGAGTTTCGTTTCGGCCTGTATCACTTCTCCTGCTCCAATGAAATGGTGTCCTCCTCGCCTGATTCCTGGATCGCGCTTCTTTCAAGGACCTCTAGGACCTGCCATCTCTTCCTTTTGCTGATGGGTCGCGCTTCAATGATCCTCACTTTATCGCCCACCATACATCTGTTTTCTGGATCATGGACCATATACTTGGTTTGACTTCTCATATATTTTTTATAGGTCCTGTGCTTCTTCAATCGACTCACTAAGACCGCCGCTGTCTTGTCCATTCTGTTGCCTACCACGACGCCTACAAGCCTTTTCCTTACGCCTCTCTGTGTCATTTTAACCCCTACTCGTCTGCCCCACT
>DAOVAK010000232.1 GCA_030671095.1 Deltaproteobacteria bacterium
GATTCTGAACGGCCTGGATTCCTGCCCCCTGAGGGAGATTGAGGCTCTGTGCGTTATCAATGACCTTAAACGCCATCGTCTCCGTATCAACAAGCAGAAATTTTGAGGCCCTACCGAATCTGGAATCCACTTCCGCTTCCAGAGTCTCTCCTTGAGAAGTTATGGCAACGCGCATGTCTTTTTTATCCCCCTTTCAGAGTTGGAGGCCTGTGAAAAAAGCCCCCTTTTGCCCAATCTCCCGCCCGCCTCGCCCGTCCTCTCCATCCTCTCCATCCTCTCCATCCTCCGCAGTAGCCTGTCGGAGCGAAGCGGAGATCCCGTTTGCGGGGCTACGGAGGACGGAGATCCGCATTATTTTCTCATAGCATCTCTTATGCCAAATCTTCGGCAGATATGGAGATGGGTATAACTTATTGATATTTAATAATAATTAGAGGGAACAGTTGTCTGGGGTAGGCAGGAGGAGCCTTGTATCATTTCGATGGCGCAATAATAGAGGTGGGAAAAGATTGCAAATTAGCAATAGTTGGTCTGTTCCCATTAGGGTTTTCTCTTTGGCCCATACCCCCGGCTGACCGAACTTGGGGGTGATGCCCCGCCCTTTAGGGCGGGGAGCTTCACTATTTCTTTTTCTCTTTCAGATTTAGTGTCCTTTTGACAATATCCTTGTCGCGCTCGTAATCAATGACCCTCTGGAGCATGATCTTTTGGGCCATAACCGGTCCTGCCCCATGCCATGTTGCCACACCGTGCTGCCCTGCTGTCCAGTGCTGTAGGAGTTTATGAACCTTCAAGACATTTTCTGTGGGCTCATCAGAACCAAAGCTATAGAATTCCTCCACATAGTCTTTGATCTCTGGATTTTTCAGTTCCTTCATGGAAGGCATTGTCACAACCAGGCCACCGCCAATATCACCGGCTAGGGCCATAACCCTCCAGAATGCGTTGCAAATATTCAGCTTTGAGACGTTACCCATGAGCTCGTCCGGCAAAAAGACGCCCGATCCCGGGGGCTCTTCAGCACCTTTGGTGGCAGCGGCCATACCGCACGCCCTTCCCGTTTCCCTCAAAACGACCATCTCCATTAACTGGTCATCGATGTGGGTGACCTTATCAAGTCCCTTGTACTCTTGAATCAGCTTTGAGGCTCCGATGATCTGATTCATGAAACCCACCTTACATGTGCCCCCACAGGTCATCCGGTGGGTCTTGGCAAATCGGGTGACAAACTTGATGGAGTAAGGATACTCCCCGCAATGAAATACCCTTTCCCACGGGACAAAGAGATTTTCGAAGATGACCATGGATGTCTCTCTCTGGCCAAAGATCGGATTTCCAAGCTCTTCAAGATCATCGGCCAGATCTCTTTCCGCTGAATAGGGGGAATACTGGCAGACATAGGTGATGCCCTCCGCATCGGTGGGTGTGGCAAATGCTATGGCATAGTCTTCTTCTCCCTCGTAGTGTGCCGCTTGAGGCAGGACAACGAGCTCGTGGCTTGCAAACGCACCGCTGATGTTGATCTTTGCGCCGTGCACCACAATACCGTCTTTATTCTTGTCCACCAGTTTGAGGGAAAGATAGGGGTCGGGCCAATCCAAGGTCTTCTGGTTCCGCCTGCCCCGTGGTTCTGTCAGGGCGCCAGCCACAGATAGGTCTTTCGTCTGCACCATCTTGAGGTAGTCCAGGAACCGGGGATGGTATTCTGTTCCCAAATCCCGGTCCATTTCCCAGCAGGTGCTGGCCAGGGCATGAAATGCGTCATATCCCACACAGCGGTAGATACACGTCCCCAACATCTCAGCAGTGAAGGTACCTGCTTCCGCCTTTTTGACCAGGTCATCAGTGCTCGCACTCACGTGGGTGTAGCGATTGACCACATCCTCGATGAGAGGGGAATAGCAGGACATGATATCCTTGTACTCAGGGTCCAGGGCCCAGGCATAGCTCGCCTTGTTTGCCTCCACAACGGTCCGGGTGTTTTTGTTCTCAAGGACATTGTCCACGCGTTCCCCGTTCATGAAGACCCTGGGTTTCACATCTTTCAAACTCTCCTCAAATTGTTCAGGTGTCATCAGAGCCATTTTTCCGTTCCCCCTTATTAGACGATAAGTTCAAGGGCAGTATATTCAGTTTTTGTGCCATATCAATAGGAGAGTAACAAGAGGAATGCAACCTATTTAATTTGAAAGATATTTTCAGAGACGGTTATTTTTTAAATGAAAATCTTACATGGATAGTATTTCCTTACTGCAATGATAGAGACTAAAAGATATTGCAGCCATGCAATGAATATCTCTGTTGTAAGAAAAAGAGCTGGTGTGGGCAAGTTTGATTGTACGGTTTTCCCCAACTTGGCATGGAAGTTGTATATTAGCGAATAGAGACCCCCGAATCAAAAGGTCCTTCCTCCTGGAGGGGCAGGGCTTGTCTAAGGGAAACCGAGAAGGCCCTTGCATAAGGGTAAGACCCGTGGGGGGCTATAGATTGGATTTTATGAAGTTAGTCATGTGGTTTCTGCTTGGCAGTGCGGTCCTCCTTGTCCTTGCGGGCTTATGGGTTACCATCCACTACCTGCTCTCACCACATCTGGAGAATCCGGATGGAAAGGCCCGGATTACGGGCAGTTGTGGGGATACCATGGAGCTATACCTGAAATTCAAGAGAGATCGGGTTGTGCAGAGCGCTTATTGGACCGACGGGTGCACCTATAGTCTAAGCTGTTTGCGTGCCACGGCAGACCTCGTTAAGGGAAAGACCCCTGATGAGATCCTCCACATTGATGCGGATCTCATCCAAAAGGCCATAGGCGGACTCCCTAAGGATTATATGCATTGCGCCAAACTTGCCGTCGAGACCTTGGAGTCTGCGTTAGAAGATTATATCTTGAAGAGCAACACGTAGCCTCGGCCAATCCTTCCTCGGGTGTCCACGCCGTCCACGCCCCATCTCATTAATCGCCCATTTTCGCCATGTAATCATCGTACATCGTTTCCAGGGCGAGTTTGTGTTTGGCTTCCTCCTGGCAGAGGATCTTAAAAAGCTTCTTGCTGTCTTCAGTATCCGCCTGGTCTAAAAATTCATTGTACAGTTTCAACGCTTTTTCTTCCCGCTTCATGGCCAGCATTAAGATTTCTTTGTAGCCCATATCTGGCTGGTATTCCAGGTCGACAACGTAGTCACTCCGCTTAATATCCGTTATCCACTTCAGCCCGTATTCTTCCATGCTCTTAGTGATTCCCTTGTCCTTGAAGTCTTCCAACAAGTTTTGATGTTTTTTTTCTTCCTCGGCAAATTCCTCAAACATCTTGTCGGCTCCGGAGAACGCTTCTTCTTGGGCTAAATTACTGTAAAATTCAACGGCCTCAATTTCCTTTTCAATGGCAAAATCGAGAATTTCTGTTAAGCTTTCGAATTTCATTTTTTGCTCCTCTCAAATGATCTATTCACCGCTATTTTGTCCGTCTTGGAATTTCAAGATTAAGTCGCTTAATCTTACGCCATAGAGTCGTTGGATGTATGCCTATCTGGGCAGCGGTCGCTGCCCTGTTCCAATTGTTATTCCTCAAGGCCTCGTAAATAAAGCTTCTTTCCAGCTCATCCCATGAAAGGTCTTTCCCCGCATCTGCGGCGGTCATCTCAGCATGCATCCGATGAGAAGCGGGACGAAGATAGTCAGGCAGTTGTTCAACCCCGATCGAGTTGCCTCTGCAAACCACTGTGGCATATTCGATGATATTTTCCAATTCCCTAACATTGCCTGGGAAATCATATGACATGAGGACTGGCAGAACGCCGGGAGAAAGGCCCTGGATTTCCTTACCACTCAGGCGGTTAAATTTCTGAATAAAATGTTCCGTCAAAAGAGGGACATCCTCTTTTCGTTTTCGCAAAGGCGGAAGGACGAGTTTCACCACATTGATCCGATAATAGAGGTCCTGACGAAACCTGCCCTCCTTAAGGAGAGTGTCCAGGTTTTTGTTTGTGGCCGCCACAACCCGGACATCCGCCTTTTCCGTCTTCGTACTTCCAAGGGGCTCATAGACCTTATCCTGGAGTACACGAAGAAGCCGAACTTGCAAGGCTGGAGAGACATCCCCGATTTCATCTAGAAAAACGGTTCCGCTCTCAGCAAGGGCCAAACGCCCTGGTTTGTCCTTTTTGGCATCTGTGAAGGCACCCGCTTTATATCCGAACAGCTCGGATTCCAGGAGTGTGTCTGGTAGAGACCCGCAGTTGATGGTAATCATGGGCCCATTTTTTCTGCGACTCAAATAATGGATGGCCTTAGCAAAAAGCTCTTTGCCCGTGCCGCTCTCTCCTTCAAGAAGAACCGTGGTATCACTTTCGGCCACTTGTTCCAGCATGCCAAAAAGGCGCAGCATTTCCTTGTTCTTGCTAATGATATCCATAAAAGAATGCCGGCCAGAGAGTTCTTTTCGCAGTTCCTCGACCACGCTCAAATCACGGAAGGTCTCTACACCGCCTATCACCTTGCCATCCTTGTCTTTTAGAATGGCGGTAGAGATGCTGACGGGGATACGTTCCCCCTCTGAATTAACAACATATATGGGCTGATTCACAATGGGGCTTCCCGTTTCCATCGTTTGACGCAGGGAACATATCTTCTCACAGATACTGGCTTTCAATACCTCCCAGCAATGTCGCCCGAGAGCCTCCTCTTTTTTTATCCCCGTTATCCGTTCTGCCGCCCGGTTAAAAGAGGTAATTTTCCAGTCTGAATCCACGGTAAACACGCCATCAGCAATGCTGTCCAGGATGATCTCTGTCTGGTTTTCAACTGCTTGTCTCATCAATCCGTCTCAAGTCGTGTGCAACGAATCTTGCCCACAGTATTGATGCTGTCAGTTTAGGGTGGGCCTTTCTTAACAAAAAAATACGTTTTCAAGTTAATTGTAATAGGCTGCATTGTCAATAATTGAAGCGGCTAATGTCTTGAACTCAGGAAAGGGTTTTTCAATAAAAAGGAGGCAAAGGCTTTGGCTCAGCCTTTCAACGCTATATGGCCTCATCGGCCGAAACAACGGCACCATCAGTGCGGTCAGCGAAATGGAGAAGGGTCGAAGCGTGTAAACGATGGCTACAGGGTCTGTAGCCAAAGGCGACACTTTTGTAATCGGTTGATTTTAATGCATTATTCATGTTCCTTGCCATTATATCACCTTCAGACTGTAGCCGATCTTATCATTTGGGGCTTACCTTTTTGACCGCCTCCAAAATCAAGAATGCCGCATAAGAAAAAAAATTTTCAATGATTCCATTGGCATACACCCGAGGCGACTGGGAAGATGCACTTTTGGCATCATCATTGCTCTATACATAAGCAAGCAGAAGTGAGATTCGAGGAGGTGGCCAAGATGACGAAAAAG
>DAOVAK010000705.1 GCA_030671095.1 Deltaproteobacteria bacterium
GTCCCATTCCATCCAGTATGTCTCCCAATGTACCGGTTCCAACAGAGCGAAATCCTTCGACTAACTCCCGAGGGGGACGTCTCTAGTCTTTGATTTCCATGATGCTCTCCTTTCATATCATAGTTTTTTCGTAATAGTTCAGCCACAAAGTCACAAAGACACTAAGATTCTAAAATGATTCATTACTTCTTATGAACAGTAAAAGGTAATAGCTGTAAATTATTTTGGGAATTAATCTTCCTTTTTCCTATAAGATTTTGAAATTCATGTCTTTCCTTCGTGACTTAGTGCCCCTGGCCCAGACCTGGCATGCAATGCTTAGCTATATTATATAATATAAATAGACACTATAGAAATTGCATTATACGCCATGGAGCTCGCGCCAGGGCAGGCTTAGTGGCTGAACTGTTACCCCTGAACAACTTGCACCCCCCTTTTTAGGGCCTCTTCGTTAAGGGGGATGAGATGATGTCTGTCTTTTGGAAGTTCCCTTATTAACCCTTTAAAGAGGGAGCCCAGGGAGATGACCCCCAGAGCATGGACCAGGCCTCCGGCAGCAACCATGTTGGCTACCTGTGGATTCCCCAATTCAGTTGCAATTTCATTGGCCGGGATCTTGACGATCCTGACATCCCCCCGTTTTGGTGGGGTATCAATAAGCGTTTCGTTATAAGCCAGCACACCTCCAGCGTTGACCCGATCCTCAAATTTTACAAGGGATTCCTGATTCATGGCCATGAAGGCTGTAAAGGTATTCCTGATAGGGGAGCCGATTCTTTGATCGGAGATTACTACCGTGCAGTTGGCTGTTCCGCCCCTCATCTCGGGACCATACGATGGAAAAAAGGTAACCTCAAGGCCCTCGTAGATAGCGCCATATGCAAGCAAGTGACCCATAAGCATGACTCCCTGCCCGCCAGAACCTGCTATGAGGATCTCTTCTAACATTGCCTATGTCTCCTTTTGCGGGCTAGAGAAAGTCCCCAAGGGGTAGTAAGAGATCACCTCTGAACGGATCTTTTCCATACAGCTCACCGGATCAAGTTTCCAATTGATTGGGCAGGCGGCCAGCACCTCCACCAAGCCGAACCCTTCATCCCTGATCTGGACTAGAAATGCCTGCCTTATCGCCTTCTTAGTAGCCATTATACTCTTCACGTCGTGGATGGAGGTTCGGGCAATGTAGGATTGGGGAGAGATCACTGAGAGCATCTCAGCCATCTTGATAGGATACCCGCTAAATTTTGGGTCTCGGCCGGAAGGATAGCTGGTTGTCTTCTGACCAATCAGGGTGGTGGGTGCCTGTTGGCCACCGGTGGCCCCAAAGACACCGTTATTCGCGTAGATCACTGTTATTCGCTCGCATCGGGAGGCCGCATGAACGATCTCTCCGGTCCCGATAGCCGCCAGATCACCATCACCCTGGTAGGTAAAAACCACTGCCTCCGGGCGTGCCCTTTTCAACCCGGTGGCAACAGCTGGCCCACGGCCGTGAAGGGCCATAACTATATCACAGTCAAATTGGCGCCAGTTTCGAACCGAACACCCCGCAGAGGTGATGCCAATTGCCTTTTTCGTGACATCAAGCTCATCCATCACCTCGGCCACAAGTCGGTGGATGGTCCCATGAGAGCAACCTGGGCAGTAGGGAAAAGGGATATCCGTCATGGATGCAGGCCTCTTGAAGACAACCTTCATGCGCTTAGAACTATTCACTGGTGGATCTCCTTGTGTTTATTATAGGAAGAGAAATGCCATTTTCACCGCCCACTCATCCCGCATTGCGGGATTCGTTCAAGACGCGAAGTGCGCAGAGGATTCTTAGTTTTTCATTTACCGTTGAGAGGACGGTAAATGAAAACCATCCGAAGCTTCGCTTCATATGGTTTGTTTCTCAAGATACTTCCCCATCAATAGAATCAATGATTCGATGGGTACTGGACACAGTTGGATTACTAAATTACCCTGCCCGAAGGGCTTGGGTTTATTTCTTTTCGCCGTCCTCCGCCCTGTGGAATGCGGAGCCTATTCCTCCGGGGTCAGCGAAAAGAAATGACAAAAAACTCCCTCTGCGCCCTCTGCGTCTCGAGCGAAGCGGGCGGTGCTACCTTAGAAACACATGCAATCCATTTTGTACACCCTTTAGTGTGTGAAAACCGGCTGTTTGGAATTACAACGCCTTATTTCAT
>DAOVAK010000642.1 GCA_030671095.1 Deltaproteobacteria bacterium
GGTTCCGACTGAGGAGAACATCATGCTTCGTTTTTTTCAAATTAACCCATCATTCCAGTATTCCAGTATTCCATCATTCCGGTCCTGGAAAAGGACTAGAGTCCTTTGACCGCTATTCTGTCGTGTAGACCCAGCTGTAATTGATGGGCCTTATGTCTAATGAATCGCCTTTTGGGTGTAGAAATTCATCCCTGAGCTTCAGCCAATTATAGGGGGATTGGAGTTCCCTCAGTTTGCCGTCTTCCGGTGGCCTTGAATAAGGCGTATACCCATATACCGCTTCCGAAATTCCCACATAATAGTCCACAGCCGGATAGAGATAGGCAGATTTGAAGGTCTCTGAATCCATATCCTCTCTTTGGGCAAGGGCTGAAATCTCTTCATCTGTGAGTTTAATGAGGAAGAACCTTGAGACCCCTCTTTCCGAGTATTTGATCATGGAACGGGATTCTGCTGAGGAGACGAATACGGTGGATATAAGATCCAGCTTCCTCAATAGCTGTGAGGCAACAAGGCCGGCCGTTCGTCTCCCTCCCACACTATGATGGCAACCATAATATTCAAAAAGTTTATTCTGAAAGATGCGGGCCTCCTCGTCCCCGTTCTCGTATAGGTTGTTCTGGATATATCTGAGCCATTTGGCAAGATCCTCCGCCGCATCAGCAATGGGCCAATCAATTTTGACATGAAAGTGGGTTAGGGCGTATCTGTTCTTCTTTCTTACCGAGGGGTCTTGTTGAACGAGTAGAGCATAGTCCACGTTTAGGAGGTCTTGAATAAAGTCCAGAAAATGGGGTTTGTCAAAATATCTCAGATTTTGATTAAAGTTCTTGTACATGGCGAAATTGGCCAGGTATTCCACGTTTTTCTTAACCACCCTGTTTTCAGGAAAGAAGCGGATATAATTTCTCAACTCAGGGCCGATATTCCCCTCACAAAAGATGACAATGAAGGTATTATACAGCTCCGACTCCTTCTCCATCTTCTTCGATTTAGGTTTGAGTTCGCTCTTGTCAGGGAAACTGTATTCTACCCCGCTTTTCAAGTGGTTATAAAATGAGTCAATGAGAGAAATCTTCGTTAACCTCACTTCCAGGGCATCTCTCAAAATTTCATAGAGCGAACGCCGCAGTTTTTCGTAGTAATTGAGTCGTTCCCTGTATATCCACATAGATCAAGATCCCGAACGGAATGGACGGTTTTGTTGCAGAGGATTACCCGGTTTCCATGGTGGATAATTCCTGCCTTCTTAGGCATAATGGAGAGTGAAATCCTTTAAAAAATATATAAATAAAGTGCTGTAAGTGTCAATAAAAAAAGGGAAAATCTGAAATCGTTATGGTTTCGAGAGGATTTTAGGGGGTGGATTTGGGGGGAGGGGCGCCAATTAATTTCTTGACAAAATAGATATGGAATATATACTTGTTAGTTTAATTTATCTTAAGTAAGATTTAAATTGATTGTTCTTTAATAGGTTTGTTCCCAATGATTATTGACTTGAGAACCATTTCTGATGGGTCCCGGCGTTTCCAGTTCGTTTTGGAGCAGGATTGGTGGCGTTCTGACGCGCAGAGGGATCAAATCTTGGGAATAGGTGCCCCCGTTCAGGTCAACCTGGAGATCTATAAAGCCGGAGATAAATACGTGCTTGATGGCGAATTGCGCGGTGGACTCCAGGTTGTGTGCGACAGATGCCTTGAGGCTTATCATCGGGAATTGAGAACAACTTTTAGGGTGTACCTGGCTCTCCCGCTGCCAGAAGAAGATGACACAGAAATCGAACTGGCAGAAAAGGATCTGGAGGTGGATTTCATCAGAGGGGAGGAGATTGAGTTGGATGAGATCATTCGAGAGCAGATCTATTTGTCCCTCCCAATGAAGTCCCTGTGCAGTGAGAATTGCCTGGGACTGTGTCCCACTTGTGGAAGCGATTTAAGTGCAGGAAGCTGTCAGTGTCATCGGGAGCAAGGGCATCCTGCTTTCTTGAAACTCAAAAATTTGGAAATAGAAGGAGAATAGACTCGGGATATGGCCGTACCAAAAAAGAAGAAATCGAGATCGAGACGAGACATGCGGCGATCTCATGATCATGTCAAGATGCCCAACATCTCTCTTTGCCCCCAATGCCATGAACCCGCATTGCCCCATCATGTTTGCCCCCACTGTGGCGCCTATAAGGGTAAGACCATTCTCAAGACAGAGGAGACTTAGGGTGAAAGTTCCCGTGGACGCCACGGGATGGGATAATGTTCCGAGAGTAGCTGGTCTCGGTACACTCGACGCAATGTCAGGGTCGGGGCAGGAAACGGCAAGAGAGAGGATTTAAGCAGGAGAATGGATAATTCGGGCAGGGTAGTGGCTATCACCGGGGGATCCAGAGGCATTGGACGAGCAGTGGCCTTAAAATTTGCCGAAGAGAAGGCCAAGGTCGTTATTGTGCACTATGACCCCGATGAATCGGCATCCCATGACACCTTGAATTTGCTGACA
>DAOVAK010000139.1 GCA_030671095.1 Deltaproteobacteria bacterium
CCCCTCAGCGTGGGGACCTTTTTGATCTCCCGCTCGGAAATCTCTTTCATGGATTCGGCCGTATCCAGGATGAGTTCAATATCCTCCACCGTCAATTGACCCATCCCCAACAAGTCTTTATGACTGAATTTCCTCACCAAAACCTCCTGGCAAAAAAAACCTCCTTGCCGACGAACCGACAAGGAGGTCTCTCTCGTAATGGGGCATTAAGTTCACCATATCTAGATGGGTTTATCTAAGTTTTGAGTCACATTATCAAATAAAACCAGATAGGACAACTGGAAACTTCTCTTTGAGGTATATTTGCAGGCTCTATGCAAATCTTAACTGGATGCCGTCTTCTTTGCCTTTTTCTGGACGTTTTTCTGGGCCTTTTCCCCTGCTTTTTTCTCCTTATTATCCCCTTTTTTCAGGTCTCGTTTCTCCTCCTCCTTTGGTTTGCTCTCTTTCTTCTTTTTCGGTTCGGCAGTACCAGCCGATTTAGGCGTCCTTCCCTTCTTCTTGCTCTTTTTCTTGCCTTCCTCCGCAGGCAGTAGCTGAATCACAGAAACGGGAGCGCCGTCCCCCTTGCGATTCCCTTTCTTAATAATCCTCACATATCCGCCCTGCCTATCCAGGTAGCGGTCACTCAGATCTTCAAAGAGTCTATGGGTTATGGCCTTATCCCTTATGTACGCAAGGGCCTGACGCCTAGCATGGAGGTCTCCCCTCTTGGCCAGCGTGATCATTTTTTCCGCCACAGGTCTTAACTGCTTGGCCTTCGCGTCCGTTGTCTCCAGCTGTTCGTATCTAAAAAGGGAGGTGACCATGTTTCTTAACATGGCCTTGCGATGGCTTGAGTCGCGCCCCAGTTTTTTCCCGGCCTTTCGATGCCTCATTTATCCGAATCCTCTTCCTTCTCTTCTTCTCCCTTTTCGTCTACTTTTTTGGGCGAAGGGAACTTATCCAATTTCATTCCCAATGAAAGGCCCATGCCCTCCAGTATCCCCTTTATCTCATTCAGGGATTTTCTCCCAAAATTCTTGGTCTTCAACATTTCAGCTTCTGTCTTCTGGACCAGTTCACCGATCAGCGTAATATTGGCATTCTTTAGACAATTGGCCGAACGAACGGATAGCTCCAGTTCTGACACGGGTCTGAATAGGTTCTCATTGAGCCTTTCTTCCTTTATTTCTACCTCCTCTTGCATGGGTTCGGGCTCTTCTTCAAAGTTGATGAAGGGCGACATCTGCTCTTTTAGGATCTTCGCACCATATGCCACAGCATCCTCGGGGAGAATACTACCATCCGTCCACACCTCCAAGGTGAGTTTGTCATAATCGGTGATCTGCCCCACCCTTGCATTGGTGACCACGTAATTGACTTTTTGAATGGGCGAAAAAATGGCATCGATGGGTATGACACCAATGGGCTGATTTTTGCCCTTATTTTTTTCTGCCGGCACATAGCCCTTTCCTATTTTCACAACCATTTCCATATTGAGCTTGCCCTCCTTGTTGAGGGTAGCAATATGTTGTTCCGGATTCAAAATGGCCACTGAACCGTCGCTCTCTATGTCGGCCGCCGTAGCGACACCCTCTCCTTTCTTGGACAAACGAATCACCGCCTTTTCCGCGTCGACGAGTCTCAATTTTATCTCTTTCAGATTTAGGATAATATCCGTCACATCCTCTATGACGCCTGGGATCGTGGTGAATTCATGAACCACGTTATCGAAGGAGACAGAGACGATAGCCGTCCCTTGCAGCGAAGAGAGCAAAATGCGTCTCATGGAATTGCCGATGGTAATTCCAAAGCCCCTTTCAAGGGGTTCGCACACAAATTTGCCATAGGCTTTTGTCCGACTATCCTCATCGATGACGATGGTTTTCGGTTTAATCAGTTCCCGCCAATTTCTTGCTTTTGAATTTGTCAAGGAAATCCCCCTATACGGTCCAAATTGCTAAAAGCGATTAGATTTGTTCATTCCTATCTGGAATACAACTCCACGATGAGTTGTTCCTGAATAGGCATGGTGAGCTCTTCACGATTGGGCAGAGCCTTTAAAGTGCCCCGGAAATTTTCTTTATCCACTTCCATCCACTCCGGAATGCCCCTTCTGACCACCGTCTCCACGGCCTCTGTAAAGGCTGGCACCTTTCGGCTCCCCTCTCTTACCTGGATCACCTCGCCCACTTTTACCTGATACGAAGGAATGTTGACCTTTTTGTCAACGACCAAGAAATGGGAATGCCTGATGAGCTGTCGTGCCTGTTTCCTGGAAGAAGCAAAACCCATTCTGTATACCACATTATCCAATCTACACTCGAGTAGGATCAATAGGCTCGTCCCTGTAATTCCCTTCTGTTTTTCAGCACGGTAATAATATCTCCTGAACTGCTTTTCCAGTACGCCGTAGATCCTCTTCACCTTTTGTTTTTCTCTTAGCTGCAATTTGTAATCTGAAAATTTCCCGCCCCGTCTCTGACCATGCTGGCCCGGTGGATAAGGTCTTCTTTCAAACGCGCACTTATCTCCGTAGCACCGATCCCCCTTTAGAAACAACTTCAAGTTCTCACGTCGGCATAATCTACATGATGAGCCTGTATCTCTGGCCAAAATCGTGTCTCCTCACTATTAAATAGATTAACAAAAGGTGAACTAAAGTGCCTAAAGTGTCTAAAATGTTCTCCTCTTTCACCTTTAGTTCAATTTAGCTCACTTTAGCTCACTAAAATCATATCCTTCGTCTCTTGGGGGGTCGACACCCATTGTGTGGAATGGGTGTAACATCCCTTATGACACTAACGGAGAAGCCCTCAACCTGCAGGGCCCTTAGTGCCGCCTCTCTGCCCACGCCAGGACCCTTGACCCTCACCTCTGCAGTCCTCATTCCCTGTTCCATAGCCTGTCTGAGGGCATCCTGAGCCGCCAATTGAGCAGCAAAAGGCGTGCTCTTCCTTGATCCTTCAAATCCCTGCCTACCAGCACTTGAGGAGGCGATCACATTTCCATCATGATCAGTAATGCTGATTATCGTATTATTAAAACTGGATCGGATATGAATAATACCCGTCGGGACAGTTTTCTTTTCTCTTTTTGCCCTGCTTACCCTTTTTGTTGTCTTTGCCATTCCCTTTCCTCAAGCGACTATTTTTTCCTTTTGCCCATAACAGACCTACGAGGACCTTTTCTCGTTCTCGCATTGGTACTCGTTCTCTGGCCCCTAACCGGCAAACCCCTTCTGTGCCTCAATCCACGGTAAGCCCCGACATCCATCAACCTCTTGATGTTCATGGATATTTCACGCCTTAGATCACCTTCTACTTTAAACTTTTCATCGATGATCTTTCTAATCCCCGTTATCTGCTCTTCTTTAAGTTTGTCCGATGGCGTATCCCAGTCCACTCCCGCTTCGGTGAGTATACTCTGGGCACCGCTTCGGCCTATGCCGTAAATATACGTCAAGGCTATTTCAATTCTCTTACCCCTTGGCAGATCAACGCCCGCTATTCTAGCCAATCCTTAACTCCTTTCAACCCTGTCTTTGCTTGTGACGGGGATTTTCACAAATTACACGCACAGTCCCCTTGCGCTTTATGATCTTACATTTGTTGCAGATTCTTTTGACAGAAGCTCTAACTTTCATGGCTCAACAATCCTACTTTTGAACAAAATTGCTATTTCCCCTTGCCCCGGTAGATAATTCTCCCTCTACTTAGATCGTAGGGAGACAATTCCAATGAGACCTTATCCCCGGGCGTTATTTTCATATAATGCATTCTCATCTTGCCAGAAATATGCGCCAGGACGCGATGCCCACCTTCCAGCTCCACCCTAAACATGGCGTTGGGTAATGTCTCCAAAACCGTCCCTTCTACCCGTATAGCCTCTTCTTTAGACATCATCCATTTTCCAAGGGACCAAATCCTAAAAGATCCCCTATCCCAAGTTACCTCGCCCTACCCAGACCCTTCTTCATGAATCCTTCATAGTGCCGTGTCAGCATATGGGATTCAATCTGGTTGGAGGTATCCATGGCAACACCGACCACGATCAGCAGGGCTGTCCCACCAAAATAGAAGGGCACATTGAGTCTACTGATCAATAAATGGGGTAGAACACAGACGGCGGAAACATAGATGGCACCCGTAAAGGTTATTCTTGTCAAGACCCTATCAATATAGTCGGCCGTATTCTTACCCGGCCTTATACCCGGAATAAACCCCCCATATTTCTTCATGTTATCTGCCACATCCACTGGATTAAAGGTGACTGCGGTATAGAAGTAGCAAAAAAAGATGATAAAGATCACATAAATGAGCATATAGACAATATGCCCCGGATTCATGAAGTTGACCACGGTCTCCAGCCAGGGGAGCTCTTTCACGTTCAAAAAGTTTGCGATGGTTGCTGGAAACATGATGATGGAGGAAGCGAATATGGGTGGGATAACTCCCGCGGTGTTCACCTTTAGGGGCAGGTGGGTGCTTTGTCCTCCATACATCCTCCTCCCAACAACTCTTTTCGCATATTGAACAGGAATCCTCCTCTGACCCCTCTCCACAAAAACAATGAAACCGACCACGGCTATCATCAAGGCGAGGAGCAAGGCCATAAAAAAGGGCGTAATTTCCCCAGTACCCATCAGTCTAAAGCTATTGGCCACGGCCAAAGGGAACCGCGCCACTATGCCGGAAAATATGATAAGGGATATGCCATTCCCAATGCCCCTCTCGGTGATCTGTTCGCCCAGCCACATCAGAAAGGCTGTCCCAGCGGTGAGGGTGACAACGGTGAGAAGGCGGAAACCCCAGCCCCCAATAGGCACAATCATGGCACCCCCAGGGCTGGACATCCTTTCAAGCCCGACGGCTATCCCAAAGCCCTGGACGACGCTCAGTATAACGGTACCATACCGGGTATATTGGGTGATCTTTTTTCGTCCCTGCTCACCTTCCTTTTTCAGTTTCTCCAAATGGGGTACGACAACTGTCAAGAGCTGCAGGATAATGGAGGCGCTGATATAGGGCATAATCCCCAGGGCCATGACAGACATCTGGCTGAGGGCACCGCCAGAGAACATATCAAAAAGGCCGAACAATGTTCCCTGCCGTGCGCTGAAGAAGGCGGACAACGCCGCACCATCTATGCCCGGCGTGGGGATGTGGCATCCCACGCGGTACACAGCCAGCATAAAGAGGGTAAAAAGAATCCTCTTTTTTAGTTCTGGAATCTTACCGATATTTTGAAAGCCGCCAAGCACTTCTGCCTATCTCCACCCTTGTTTGGTACGGGAATCTTTCAAATTATCTCCACCTTGCCGCCAGCGTCCTCGATCTTCTCTTTTGCAGTTTTGCTCACCTTGTGCACTTTGATGGTGACAGGGTGTGAAATCTCTCCGTCCCCTAAGAGCTTAACCTTGTCTTTCACCTTTTTCACCAGGCCCACTTTCCTTAAGGCCTCCGTGTCCAGATCAGCATTAGGAGCAAACCTTTCCAGGTCTCTCACATTGATCAGGGCATAATGCTTTTTGAAGATATTGGTGAACCCTCGCTTGGGAAGCCGCCTCTGAAGAGGCATCTGCCCGCCTTCAAAGCCGGGGGGTATACTTCCACCAGACCGAGACTTTTGTCCTTTATGTCCGCGGCAGGACGTTTTGCCGTGGCCTGAACCTGGGCCCCTCCCGACCCTCTTTCTCTTTTTCCTCGCACCTTCCAACGGGGAAAGATCGTGGACTTTCATAAGCGTTTCCCCTTCATTCATATCTCAATCCGAACCATGAAAGAGACCTTATTGATCATTCCCCTTATGGCCGGCGTATTCTTAAGGGTGACTGTCCTGTTCAGCTTTGTCAGGCCAAGCCCCCTCAACGTCTCCCGTATTTTTTTATCCCTGCCTATTCCGCTCTTCACAAGGGTCACTTTTATCATATCAGCCATGGTCTCGACTCTACTTGATCCTTCGGAAAATCTACTGCATCATCTCCTCGACCGTCTTACCTCTGCGGCGCGCGAACTCCTCCGGGCTCTTTAGGGACTGTAGCCCCGTGACAGTGGCTCGTACCAGGTTGTGGGGGTTATGGGAGCCCAAACACTTGGTCAAGATGTTCTGGATTCCTGCGGCTTCCAAGACCGCTCTAACGGCACCACCTGCGATGAGCCCTGTTCCTGCCCGTGCTGGTTTTAGTAGCACGCGTCCTGCCCCCCACTTACCAATCACCTCGTGGGGTATGGTGCCATCCACGATGGGAACAACCCCCATATCTTTCTTGGCCTTGTCGATGCCTTTCCTTATGGCCTCTGGAACCTCGTTCGCCTTTCCAAGACCGCTCCCCACCGTACCTTTACCATCACCCACGATGACAATGGCACTAAAACTGAAGCGACGGCCTCCCTTAACCACCTTAGCCACACGGTTGATGTGCACAACTTTCTCGATTAACTGCGCTTCATCCTCTTCTTTAAACAATAGAGCTCTCCCTTAAATTTCGTTGTTTTTAAACCGCCTATGCAATTTTAGCCACATTGGATAGGCTCAAAACTTCAGGCCGTGCTCCCGGGCGGCTTCTGCAAGCACCTTTATTCGGCCATGATACAAGAAGCCGCTTCTATCGAATACAACCTTGCTAATCCCTTTTTCTAAGGCTTTCTTTGCAATCTGTTCCCCCACCATCACAGCACCCTTCCTGTTGCCTCCCTTGCCTTCAAACTGCGGCCGCAAGTCTCTTGACAGGGAAGAAGCATCAACAAGGGTTTTTGCAGATATGTCGTCAATAACCTGTGCATAAATATGCTTTGAACTCTTAAACACGGACAGCCTGGGAACCTCCGGTGTCCCTCTAATCTTCTTTCTTACCCTCTTCTTTCTCCTCAGTCTCGCCTCTCTTTTGTTTATGGCTCCCATGATCGCAACCTTAATCCGTGTACATGCATTTACAAGTTCTATGAATATGGATAACGTAAACTAACTCGTTGCCCCTGTCTTCCCTGCCTTCCTTCGTATCGTCTCACCTTCATACCTGATGCCCTTACCCTTATAGGGCTCAGGTTCTCTCAGGCTACGGATCTTGGCGGCAGTCCTTCCCAGAA
>DAOVAK010000325.1 GCA_030671095.1 Deltaproteobacteria bacterium
AGGGCGGGAGAAATAAAACCTGACGGGACCTACCCCAAAGGCACAATAAACGGCCTGGTCAATGAAAAGCTCAAAGAATTGGCCGAAGGGCTGAAGAAATTTGGTGAGGAGGAGAAAAAGGAGGGAAAGAAAGGGAGTGGGAGAAAGAGAAAGAGCAGCAAGAAGTGAGTCCGCATGCAAAGAGACGAAAATCTCCCTTGACAGCCCCATAGATGCCAAGATTGCCTGGGCCGAGAAGCGTTACCATGAAGTCATAGGCGAGTTGCTCGGGGATCAGGAAATCCCTGAGCTTTTAGATAAACTCAAAAGGGCCATACACGCCTCCCGCAGGGAGATGGATGAGGCGGGTGTGGTGAACGAATGTAGAGACTGTGAAGAGAGGGAAGGGGGATCATGCTGCGGAGCCGGACTGGAGAACAGATATGACGGTTCCCTCCTTCTCATAAATCTTCTGCTGGGCGTCAAGTTGCCCAAACAGGGGTATGACCCTTCAAGCTGTTTCTTTCTGGGAGAGCAGGGCTGTCGTCTTTTGGCTCGCCACGTGATCTGCGTCAATTACCTCTGCAAAAAAATAGCAGACCACATACACCCTGACAAAATTGCTGCTCTTCAGGAAAAAGAGGGGGTGGAACTGGAACGCCTCTTTTATCTGCAGGAAAGGATCAAGAAAAAGATATCTGTTCATGCCTCCAACTTCCATGCTAGATGAAGAGTTAAGAAAGATCCTTCTGAGGGTTGCGGAATTCTATGACCAGAGAAAGGTGGCCCACAAGGGGTATTTGGGCTTCAGGCAATCCAGTGACCTGACAAGACTCGTCGCCTGCATCGATCATTTAATTCATCATTCCCTCCTCATTCCCCAACAATCTTTATTCCTCGATATGGGCTGTGCCGATGGGAGGGTCAACGTCCTGCTGAGCTATGTGGTCAAGCAATCTGTTGGCATAGAAGTGCATGAATGGATTCTAGATGAGTATGCGCCATTGAAGAGAGGGCTGGAAGGTGTTCTCAGGGAACATCATCTTCGACGCGCTCCCCACAATATCTCCCTAATCCATGGCGATACCCGTGATGAGGCCGTCCATGAGACCATAAGAGAAAGGACAGGTGTGTGTCTTGAGGAATTCGACCTGTTCTATACCTATCTCACCATGTATGAGGAGTTTGCCGAACTGATCGCCCAAAAGGCCAAGAGGGGGTCGGTATTCATGATCTATGGACTGGAAAGGGTGCTGCCCAAGTTGGATGGTCTCCAATTGTTGACCCCTGGAAAACTCATACAAGGGATCATCGCGCTCTACCAGAAAATATAGTGGAATATACTTTCTAGATACCTGATTTTGTGATATTGACAAATATCCCGTTTCTTGACACAGGATGACAAAGCAACCTTCAAAAGAGAAGCCCATGACCGCCTTGGATAACACACTGATAATCATCATCGGGCCCCGGAGCCTGCAAAATGGGCTAATGGGCCATTTTTTGGAGGAGAAGACCGGTGCGAAGTGTTTGGCCATAGCCGACCCTTCCCGGATCCCGGCCATGGACGATGAGGAAGGCGGTGAACCAAGGCTCATCCTCGGTGATTGTCTGGAAAAAGATCTGGATGGCTGTATGGCAGATCTGGAATCCTGCGGTGAGCCTGTTCTGTCTAAAGACTATGTGGTGCTCTTTAATGTGAGCCCGGGTTTGAAGATTGAAGAGAATGCTTTGAAACGAGGGGTAAAGGGATTTTTCTATGAACAGGATCCCTTAGAGGTGTTCCCTAGGGGACTGGGGGCTATTCTCAAAGGGGAAATCTGGGTATCCAGGAATATTATGACCAAGTTCATTCCAGATGACAAAGGCCCTGACCTCTTGAGAATGGAGGCCTCCATCCTGACCCCAAGAGAAATCGAAATACTCTCTCTGGTGGCCATTGGGGCCAAGAACGAGGAGATTGCAGAAAAACTCTATATCAGCAGCAATACGGTCAAGACCCATATCTACAATATCTTCAAAAAAATCGATGTCCCCAACCGCCTCCAGGCAGCCCTCTGGGCAGCCAAAAACCTCTAGTACCTAATAAAAAAGTACTAGCGGCTATGCGCTTTTCTAATACTATCTTCTTAGCCATTCCATGGGAAAACTCGAATAAAAATCATACTTTACTTATTCTAGATTTAAGGTTTTATATGGTTAGACCCTGAATTAACGCAGTCCCAGGCGCTTCTTCCAGCTCTTAGATTTCGATTTTCAGGTCCCATAAACGCTCCCTAAGCGGAAAAGAATTCGGAGACATTCCTTATGGAAGAGAAAAAAGAGAAAAGAAAGATGCAAAGGTTCCGTCTTGAGATTCCTGCCAAAATTGAGGTGATAAGCGCAGGAAAGCAAAAAGGAACGATTGAAGTTTTGACAAATGATATATGTGCTGGCGGGGCGTTTTTTAAGACCCCGAAACCGCTCCCCGAGGGTACCCAGGTCAAGATAGACATGGTTCTTCCCCTGGAACACCTAAAAAAGTTGTCGGAAGAGTACAATCGCGCCTATATAAAGGTCTCTGGAACCGTTTTGCGGACTGAACCATCAGGGATGGCCGTATCTTTTGACGAGGATTACGAGCTTGGGCCCTACAAAGAAGACCCAGTGAACGGATCATAAGCAAGGCAATCTCAATAACAGACATCCCTCCGGTCCTCCGTGCCTCAAGCCCTCATTCCATTCAGTTTGCCCGTCCATAACAAGCTCTGAACCCCTCTAGACATCCTCCCTTAACGGAAAAATGCCACATATTTAATAAGAAAGTACTAAAAAAGCATTACCTCAATCCTCAATTCTAATACAGATTTCCTATCTGTTTTGAGCACAAAAATACGAAAAAAACCATACTTTCTACCGATTGTCCCTTCATGCAAGGTTTCGTAAGCTATATGGCGTTGTTCCCTTTGATTCGTTCCACTCACAGACCCCTGCAGCGACAAAATCGAAATTGGGAGGAGATTCTTCATGGTAACCATCATAAAGAGGGAAAGAAGGAGATTGGGAAGGTTCAGACTCGAAATCCCCGCTACAATTGAAGTGCTTAATTCTGATTTGGAGAAAGTAAAACGTGGTCTCAAGACGAGTAACATAAGCTCTGGCGGGGCATTTTTCCATACCAAAGAACCCCTGCCCGAAGGGACCCCAGTCAAAATAGACCTCATTCTTCCCCTGGACAGACTAAAAAAGCTGAAAAATGACTACAAGCAGGCCTACATCAAGGTTTCGGGAAAGGTTCTGCGATCTGAATCAAAAGGTATGGCCATAAGTTTTGATCAGAACTATGTCATTCGCCCTTTGAGGGCGAAGCGAAGGAAAAGCGCCCCAGAGTTGCAGTCTCCCATTTGAAAGCATGGGGCCCACAGCGGTTCCCATCCGTCTAAGAACAGGCCCATGGGCAAGAAAAGAAGTTAGGCGGCAGAAACAGAAAATCATGATGAAGAGGCACGCCAATACGTCCTGGCCACTTCCATCCCGAGATCAAATGCCTTCAGGTTGGATTCCAAAAATGCCTTCTTGGTGGAAGTGGAGAGGGTCTCTTTCATAGACTCTTCAGTGACGGCCGTTTCCCCCGAACCAATCAGGGCTCCCAACATAACCATATTTAAAGAGAGAGGGTTGCCCGCCTCTTCTGCCAATTCATTTCCGTTCAGGGCGATCACCCGCTCCACTTTTGTCTCAATCAGATCCAACACTTCATCAACAGGGGGATACCGGCCCTGTCCCACAGTGACAGTAAAGGGAGGGAGGGGTTGGGTATTGGTAATCACAAGGGTGCCATTGTTGCACTTGCCCAGCGTCCTCATGGTTTCTAGGGGCTCGAACCCCACAAGGACATCAGCCTCTCCATTTGAGACAATGGGGCTGGTCACATTGCCCATCAGGACGGCGGACTCTACCACGCCTCCCCTCTGGGCCATCCCATGTATCTCGCTGACCACAGCAGGAATCCCCATGGAAAGCGCGGCCTCCCCCAGAAGTCTGGAGGCCAGCAGATTACCCTGTCCACCTACTCCCACAAACACATACCTTTTTGTTTCCATATCATTCTCCCTTAATAAAATCGTTTCACGATTTTATATAACGCAGCTCCGCTGCTAACGATGGAAATTGCTAGCTATATTGGAGCATTGAACATGATGTTATGAGCAACGAAGTTGCGTCGTATAAATTAGTCGAACGAAGTGAGATTAATTTATTCTTTCACCGGCAAGATGGCATTTTCCGGGCAGATCTGTGCGCATACAGAACAGCCCGTACAGAGGTTCTTGTCAATGGCCACCTGATCCCCGTCCAGATACATGGCAGGGCAGGCGAGTTGATTGATGCAGACACGGTGGTCCTTGCATTTGTTG
>DAOVAK010000150.1 GCA_030671095.1 Deltaproteobacteria bacterium
GGGCTTGTCTAACAAAATCAGATCGTGAGGTCAACAAAATTATGTGCATTTCCTTGAGACAGCTTTAGCAGGCCACAATACTCACCATGCCCAATCCCCCCTCACCCCCGTATCAAGCCTGTCCCTGTGAAAACAGGGGTACGGGGCAAGCTCTAATTCTCGCCCACCCATCAGGAGACTGTGTCGCAATTCGTCATCCCCCGCCGACGTCGGCGGGAGATCCAGAATGATTTGATTTTCCGCTAGCTTCCTGGGTTCCGGGTCTCGCCCAACCCCGTATCGAGTACGGGGCAGGCTTACCGGGCTCGCCCGGAATGACAGTTTTGTTGAATTGTGACACAGTCTCCAGGGGAGAGGGAGAAGGGGGAAGTCCGTGTCTTTGTGGCCTCATTTCCTCCTAATTATCACCTGATCAATGGACCTTCTGCTCCCCTTTCCCCTGCGCTCCGCAGGGTGTCCAAGGGCCACAACAGCCATGAGTTCACAACTTTCTGGCACCTCAAGGATCTTTTGAACGGCTTCCCTGTTATTGAGAATCTCACCCAGCCATACCGCTCCCAAGCCGAGGTGATGGATAGCCAGAAGCATATTCTGGATACAGGCCCCCATGGCCTGAATATCTTTGACACGATTATAGCTTTCCGCATTGTCCAGAAACACGGCGATACAGACGGGTGCACCTTTAATAATATGGGCGTATTTGGTCTGCCGAGAGAGTTCTATTCTCAACTCGCGATCGCGTACAATGACGAATTTCCAGGGCTGATTGTTAAGTCCAGAAGGCGCCCACGTGCCCATTTCGACGATCTGATCGAGGATCTGGTCATCCACAATATCCGTTGTAAATTTCCTGATGCTCCGACGCGTTCTAATCTCCTCCAGCATTTGCACCCCCTTTTCTCTTCACAACCCCAATCACATTGGGTATTCTCTGTAGCGATTTGAGATCCTCATGTTCCGTGGTATCCGCTTCACAGGTTCCGACAAATATCATCTCTTTGCCACGGGCTCTAATGTAAAGCGTTGCCTCCGGCCCACCTTCAAGGTACATGGCACTTTTTATGTTAATGGGGATAGAAAGCAGAATATGGATGAGGTCATGGGTTGAGAAGGGCGACCGACTCAGGATGAACAGGACATGGTTGTCGTTGTCCATGCCGATGGCAGCCGAACCGTAGATCTCCTCTCGCTGTGGCCAACCCCTCTTTTTTCCGTCACTTATCATCCTGTAGTTCTGCACGACCGTGTTGTACCTCTTGATCACGCTCTTCCAGTCCTTATGAAGGCGTCGATCCACAATCTGCACTTCAGGGAGGGAGGCGTCAACAGGATTAAAGCAAAGAAAGGCCCCAAAAGCAGGATTGATATAGGAATTGTTGAGGTGTTTGTCATTCCTCATATATCCCGTGCTCCTGAGAGGCTCCATATTCTGATACATGCTGGCATTGATAGCGGCCAGCAGGCCAAATTCATTGCACCATGCTTTTGCGGTTTGAGGTTTGCGGTCGTATTCTGACGCAGACAAGAGTCTCAGCGCATGGAACTTCGGGTCGATTTTAAGGATAACAATCTTATGATTGCAAATCTTGGATCTCATCTTTGGATCGAACGCTCCCATATATAGTCCATCAGAAAGTTTCTGCCACGCACGGGGTTCAGCACTGGAACGCGAGACAGCTATGATCAAGAACATCAGGAGAAGTAGTAGGATTGCAGACAGACGACTATTCAACATGTTTCTCCGTACACCACTTTTCATGTCTCTCCTCCCAAATTCCGGATTTTCTTCGAGGAAAGGAACGCCTGTCCGTGAGTATAGCAAAGACTTCATAGGATTGCGCAAGTCTGGAATCTATTAAAACCGAAACTTTCTCAAAAAAATATTAAATTTCAACATGTTATGCCGCACCAAGGAAAACCGACAAGAAACACGCTTCTGAAAAATCGCGCTCCGTGCGCTTCATTTGACATTCTTGGTGAAATTGTTATGTTTTGATATCCGATACCCCCTTGCCTTGGATTCAAAGATGCTCTTTCTGCTTTCTTCCCTTGAAAAAGTGGGTGGAAATGGTGCGAAGGCTTATCATTGCGCTGCCTGCGGTGGATTAATCAGCCACTCTGACCGACTGATTCTCGTCGGGGGGACCGATCGTCACCTTTTCGTCAACCCGGCAGGTGTGGAGTGCGATTTTCATACCTTTTATTCCTGTCCAGGTGCAATCGCTGTAGGAGAAGCGACTGAGGTCCACACCTGGTTTTCAGGGTATACGTGGCGAATGGCCTTCTGCCGCCAATGCGGTCAACACCTTGGCTGGTATTACGAAGCCCTTTTTAAATCCGAGCGCCCGGGGGAGTTCTGGGGGATCCTTATCTCCCACGTCGTCAGCCAATAATCAAGTGCCCAAAGAATCAACAAGCGAAAAAATGGAGGGATAGGATATGCCCAAACAATTCCCGGAAGTCCCGATTGACGAGCTTCGAGGCCATGTGGATCCAGAATCTCTTCCCTTTGAAAACACAGCCTCCCTCGAACCCCCTAAAGAACGAATCCTCGGCCAGGACAGGGCCAGCGATGCCATCAAATTCGGGATGGGCATGAAGGAAAACAATTATCACATCTTCATTGCAGGTCCCTCCAAAGCGGGGCTGACTTACACAGCCAGGACCTATCTTGAAGAACAGGCGAAAAAAGAGCCAACGCCGCCTGACTGCTGTTATGTGTACAACTTCAAGGAACCCGATAAGCCCACGAGCTTAAGAATTTCGGCTAGCCAGGGCAAAGAACTCAAAAAAGATATGCAGGAGTTGATCAACACCCTTCAGACAAAACTCCCTGAAGTCTTTGACAGTGAGGACTACCGCGGTAGAGATAGCGAATTGCAAGAGGGCATCGAACGACACCGTCGAGAAATTATCGATGGGTTGTCTCGTGAAGCCAAGGAAGAAGGTTTCATACTTCAGGTCTCTCAGGTGGGCATGGTCATCATCCCAGCCACGAAAGAGGGTCAACCCTTGAGCCAAGAGGAACTGGCCCAACTGGGCGAAGAGGACAGGCAAAAGCTCAAAGAAAAGAGTGATGAACTCCAGGAAAAAATGAAAGGGGCAGTTAGCAAAATCCGAGATTTGGAAGCGGAGTTCAAGGAGAGACAAGAAAAGCTGAAAAGCAACATTGCCCTATTTGTTGTGGGACAGGAGTTGGAAGGCTATCGGGAAAAGTATAAGGAAGAGTCAGAGGTGATAGAATACCTCAAGGTGGTGCAGGAAGATATTGTTGAGAACATCGATGACTTCATAAAGAAACCGGAAAGCCCACAACAGCAACTCGTGCAGCTTCCTGTCGCTGCCAGGGAACCCACCTTTCGTAAGTATGATATCAACGTCCTGGTTGACCATTCCGAAACAAAAGGTGCTCCCGTTGTCATCGAATCCAATCCCATTTATCCAAACCTCTTCGGAACCATTGAACGCCAGGCATTGTTCGGCGCCCTGTTTACCGATTTCACCATGATCAAACCAGGGGTCCTTCACAAAGCGAATGGTGGATATCTCGTCATGAAGGCGTTGGATTTGCTAAGGTGGTATGTCTCCTATGAGGCACTGAAGCGGGCACTTCGAGATCAGGAAATTCGTATTGAAGATTTGGGGGAGCTTTACGGCCTTTTCAGCACACGAACTATTCGTCCTGAGCCCATTCCTCTCAATATCAAAATCGTGCTCACGGGGGATCCCTATCTTTTCGAATTGCTTCACTTTTACGATGATCGTTTCGAGAAGCTCTTCAAGGTCAAGGCACACATGGATGACCGGATGGACCGAAAAGATGAGAGCGCCATGCAGGTGGCACAAATGATCGGGGACTTCTGTTCTGAGCAGGACATCCGTCATCTGGATCGAAGGGGTGTGGCTCGGATCCTTGAATACAGCATGGAGCGCACCGAAGACCGGGATAAACTCACCCTAGAACTGGGAGACATAAGCGACCTGATCAGAGAGGCCAACTACTTTGCTGGCCAGAATGAGACGGAATTCATCCAACGGGCTCACGTTGAAAAGGCTATTCAAAAGCGCATTTTCAGATCCAATCTATGGGAGGAACGGATCAAAGAACTGGTGGAGAAGGATATTTTCTGGATCGAAACCGATGGCTCAAAAATAGGTCAGATCAATGGGATCTCTATTCTCATGACAAGTGATCACGAATTCGGTAAACCCAACCGGATTACAGCGACAGTCTCGGTGGGTCGCGAGGGTGTGGTTGGCATCGAACGTGAATCCAAGATGAGTGGCAACATTCACACCAAAGGCGTCATGATACTTACCAGCTTTCTCAAAGAACGCTTCGCCCATAACAAGCCGTTGTCCCTTTCTGCAACCTTGTGTTTTGAGCAAAGCTATGGATTGGTGGAAGGAGACAGCGCGTCTAGCACAGAGCTTTTTGCCCTATTAAGTGCCTTGGCAAGGATCCCCATTTACCAAGGGATCGCCGTGACAGGTTCGATCAGCCAGAAAGGGGAAATCCAGGCCGTGGGCGGTGTAACCCGTAAGGTGGAGGCCTTTTTTGACATCTGCAAGCACAAGGGTCTCAATGGCCGTCAGGGCGTTATCATCCCGGAAAAAAACGTCCGAAACCTCATGCTCAAGCAAGAAGTCATTGATAGTGTGAAAGCGGGGCAATTCCACATCTGGCCCATTTCCACGGTTGAGCAAGGCATTGAAATTCTGACGGGGACGGAAGCTGGAGAACTGCAACCTGATGGCACATATCCCGAAGGCACCCTCTTTAGTACGGTGGATGAACGCTTCCTGGAAATTGCGGAAATCGTCAAGAAATTCGCCAAAGAGGAGGAAGAGGAGGGCGAAAAACCGGATGAAGAAAAATGAGGCCATCACCCTTTTCTCCCTATGGGCCGGCTTCCGGCTCCGCTTCCAGCCCGTAGGGCTTCCAGGCCGGAGGGTAGAGCCTACAGCTCGGAGAGAGGTAAGGGGATCTCTATTCGGGCAGGGGGAGGTGGCTAAAAAAGTATTACCATGTCAACACTCATAGACGTTACCGAGAGATTTGGGATGTTTCTGACTGAGAGGGTTGACGGATAGCCGCCGAATGTTTAATAGGATCACATGAAGACCTGAGAGGTTACGAGATGACATCTGACGAAATGATATCCATAAGTGAAGTTCATCTTGAGTCCGATCCCAATAGGGGGAATATGGTCGTTCTCAAAGAAGATGCAGACGCAGAGCGCTATTTCATGATGTTCGTTGGCGACGCGGAATTTGCCGCCATTGCCAAGGAGAAAGGCCTGGTTGAACCGAAACGCCCTCTAACCCATGAACTTTACCTCAATATCATGGACAAACTGCAACTGGAGTTCCTTCGCATCGAGATCCACGACATGCAGCAGGAGACCTTTTATGCCCACGTGATCTTGCGTGCCAATGGGGAAGAGCATGCTATTGACAGTAGACCCAGCGACGCGGTAGCGCTTGCCTTGAACAGGAAGGTCCCCATTTTGGTCCGCCAGGATCTATTTCGCCGCAAGCTTACTCAGGAAGAAGTTAAGGAATATGAGGGGCTTGTAAAAAGTGTCAAGTTTTAGGTGTTGAACAGCAAATCTTGACACACAACCATCTTCTTCATATCCTGCCTTGATCGGAGTGTCCTCCCTAACATCTAAAACAGGATAGCTGCCATGTACCGAGCCCAACTTCGATGGCAACCCATAGCCATTCTCCTGCTCTGTGCCCTGACCTGGGGGGCCAACATGGCTATCGTAAAGATGACGTTTCGCGAGCTGGAGCCTCTGTTCATGGCTGGCCTGCGCTCCCTGGTGGCCAGCGGGTGCCTCTATGTCTGGATGAGGGCCAAAGGGATTACCATCTTTCCTTCCAGAAGTATTCTTTTCCACGGAATCGTGATTGGATTTCTCTTCGGATCGGAGTTTGCTCTCATCTATGTGGGCCTCAAGTACACGCTCGCGTCAAGGATGTACGTTCTCCTTTACACTGCGCCTTTTTTCGTGGCCCTGGGCGCCCATTTCTTCTTAAAGGGGGATCGCATCAATCCCTGGAAAGCGGGAGGTCTGGTCCTGGCCTTTGTCGGCATAGTGGCCTTGTTTTCCAAAGGTCTGGACTCTTTCTCCTTCAGCGCTTTGCCTGGCGATCTCTTGGCCCTAGCTGCCGGCGTGGTGTGGGCCGCTACAACGCTATATGTCAAGAAGTATCTGGCATACCAGACAGTGCCCTTACAGACCCTTTTCTACCAGGTCTTCTTTTCTGCGCCTCCATTGTTCCTCATGAGTCTCATGCTGGAAGACCCCACCTTCTCCAACCTTACGTTGTTTGGAGGCTTTTCCCTGTTTTATCAATGCATCATCGTCGCCTTCCTCAGCTACCTCGCCTGGTTTGAGCTCATCCACCGTTACCCCGTCAGTCTGTTGCACGCCTTTTCATTTTTCACGCCCGTCTTCGGTGTCTTGCTGAGCGGAGCCCTGATTCTCGGCGAGTTCATCGGCCCCAATCTTATCTTTGCCCTCACTTTCGTCAGCGTAGGGATGGTCCTGGTCAACCGCCAGCCCAAGGCTGAAACCGATCCGGAAAACTAATACAAGCCCATTTAATATTTTTGCAATTGTCATTGCGAGCCCTTCGAATTCCTCAGGGTAAACTCCGCGCGGCAATCTCCTCCTTCACTCCGAGATTGCTTCGTCGTCCCGCGAAACGCGGGACTCCTCGCAATGACACTTTAGATATCGCTTCTATATTACTTG
>DAOVAK010000155.1 GCA_030671095.1 Deltaproteobacteria bacterium
GAGCAAAATAGATATCACCTTGCCTCCGGCCCGTAGGGCCTACGCCCCGGAGGGAGGAGATTGGCATTGCCGGAGAATCGACTATCCTACTAAAACTTGGTGGTTCAAAAGATTGTGCCAACACTTTTGAACGTTACTAAATGATTAAGACGAATGTCATTGTTCCATCAAACCGACTCATTTCGGTAGATTCCCTCAAAACGCCAAAAAGACTTGATATGTAACAGGAAGGGTTGTTCGAGTTCCCTAACTTTAGGCACTTTAGCTCACTTCTTTCAACAGCTGTTTCCCCCTTGCTCCAAACCTTCTCTCCCGCTTCTGAAATTCCTCAATGGCTAGGAGGTACTCCTCTTTTCGGAAATCAGGCCACAGGATGGGGGTGATGTAGATTTCAGCATAGGCAATCTGCCATAGCAGGAAATTGCTTATCCTATATTCACCGCTCGTTCTGACGAGCAGATCCGGATCGGGCATGCCTGCTGTATAAAGGGAATCCGCGATGAACTGTTCCGTAATCTCCCTCGAGGTAATAGCCCCGGACTCAATGCCTTGAGATATTTTACAGATGGTGTCCAATATCTCTTGCCTTCCACCGTAACTGAGGGCAAGGGTGAGAACCATATCTGTGTTCATGGATGTTTTAGTGGCCGTCTCAGAAAGGCGTTTTTGCACATCCTGAGGCAGCTTGTCGGTCCTTCCAATGGCCTGAAACCGGATACCGTTTTCAAGCATTTCATCCAGTTCGCTCTTGAGAAATCTTTTCAAGAGTCGCATTAGGGCTTGAACTTCATGTTTCGGTCTTTTCCAGTTTTCTTCGGAAAAGGCATACAGGGTGAGCCATGATATTCCGATCTCCCGACTTGTTCTGACAATCTGCCTTACGGACTCTGCTCCTTCTTCATGGCCACGGATTCGGTTCAAGGCCTTTTTCTTTGCCCACCGGCCATTTCCATCCATAATGATGGCCACATGTTTTGGCAATCTTTGAGGATCAATGTCTAACATCATCAACTCATGCAACCCATTATTCCCTCCGGCTTCAAGCTCATTTCATCTCTAAGCTTCTGCCGCAGGTCGTTATATTATGATTATAGCATATTAAGGTCAGGGCCGTGAAATCAGGAGCGGTGGACGAATCGCTCCTTCGTTTGCAAAGCGAAGCTGAGTGGGTGGGCGTCTGATCAGAATTCGATGATCTCTTTTTCCTTTTCGGCTGTAACTTCGTCTATTTTTTTCGTCAAATCATTGGTTGTATCTTGTACCTGGTCCTGGCATTTGTACATCTCATCTTCGGAGATCTCTTTTTCATTTTTTAACTCTTTGAACAACTCGTTGGCTTCTCGCCTGTGATTTCGGACAGAGATCTTCGCCTCTTCAGCCATCTTCTTTGCCAATTTTGCCAACTCCCTCCTGCGCTCTTCCGTGAGAGGAGGGATGGATATCCTAACGATTTTACCATCATTCATGGGGTTCAGGCCCAGTTCAGACTTCAAAATGCTTTTCTCTATCTCCCCTATAATGGACTGATCCCAGGGTTTTATGGTGATTAGGCGGCTTTCCGGGACAGATAGGGAGGCAACCTGTTCCAGGGGCATCTGCGTCTCATAGCAATCCACCTTTATGCCTTCCAAAAGGGCTGTAGAAGCTCTGCCAGTTCTAATCCTCTTAAACTCTTTTTTGAGGGCATCAATGGTATTGTCCATCTTATCGCGCATTTCAGACAAGAGCTCTTCTATCATGATCAATCCCCTGAAATTGAGGTCCCCACGTTCTGTCCAGAGACGACCTTTTTTATGTTACCCTTTTTCCTCAGATTAAATACGATGATGGGCAGGTTTTGCCCCATAGCGAGGGAGACGGCTGTCATGTCCATCACCTTTAGGTTCTTTCTTATCACTTCCTGGTAAGTAATCTTTCTGAACGGTTTGGAAGCAGGATTTTCCTCCGGGTCGGCCTCAAAGACACCATCCACCTTTGTCGCCTTCAAAAGAACCTCAGCGTGTACCTCCATAGCCCTTAAGGCGGCGGCGGTATCTGTGCTGAAATAGGGGTTACCCGTCCCGGCGCCCAGAATTATGATACGGTCCTTCTCCAGATGACTGATGGCCCTTTCCCTGATATAGGGTTCGGCTATCTTGTTCATGTCAAGTGCGGACATGATTCGCGTCTCTGTGCCCATCTTATTTAAGGCCTCACCCAAGGCAATGGCGTTAATTACGGTTGCAAGCATTCCCATTTGGTCTGCCGGAACCCGGTCCATGCCATATTCCGAGGCGTTCAACCCTCTGAATATATTTCCACCCCCGATAACGATGGCAATTTCCACACCCAACTTATGGACGTTGCGAACCTCGCTGGCAACCGCTTTGAGAACGGTGGAATCAATACCGAAAGACTCATCTCCCATTAGGGCCTCACCGCTCAATTTGAGCAGTATCCGCCTGTAACGGGGTCGCTTATCGCTCATCCGATTCTCCCAGTTGGAAACGAACGAAACGCCTGATAGCGATATTTTCGCCTGTCTTGGCCATCATATCATGCAGGAGATCCTGAACAGTTATGTCGGGGTTTTTCACATAGGCCTGTTCAAGGAGGCAGGCTTCGGCATAAAACTTCTTCATTTTTCCATCGACAATTTTTTCTATGATTTTATCCGGTTTGCCCGCCTCTTTTGCCTGCGTCGCGTAGATCTCCCTCTCATTATTCAATATCTCAGGTGGAATCCCTTCGCGATCCACAGAGATGGGATTTGTGGCCGCAATCTGCATGGCCACATTCTTGACAAGATCGGTGAAATCCTCTGTTTTACCCGTAAAATCCGTTTCGCAATTCACTTCCACCAGGACACCAATCTTCCCCCCCGGATGAATATAGGACTGTACCTGTCCTTCTGAAGTCACCCTTCCACCCCTCTTTTTGGCCGTCGCAATGCCTTTTTTTCTCAGATAATCCACGGCCTCTTTGATATCACCATGGGTTTCCTTGAGGGCCATTTTACAGTCCATGATTCCCACACCGGTCTTCTCCCTCAGTTCTTTTACAAGTGTTGCAGATATCTCCAATTTACTACTCCTCCACAGTCTCTTCACCGGTTTCAGGTTCTTGCTTCTTGGAAACGATAACCACTTCTGGTCCTTCCTCTTCTGAAGGGGTGGCCCCCTCCTCGACTTCGGCCTCTGCCTCTTCACTCACCTGGGCTTCCGCCCTCAGTGTTTCCTCAGCCAAGTCATGTCCCTCGATGCAGGCATCTGCAATCTTTGAGCAAATTAACCTGATGGCTCGAATGGCATCATCATTGCCTGGGATGATGTAATCTATTTCCTCAGGGTCGCAATTGCTGTCACCAATGGCGATAACAGGTATGCCCAGTTTCCTGGCCTCCTTTACGGCGATGTTCTCCTTTTTGGGATCCACAATGAAAACTGCGCCTGGCAGCTCGTCCATGTCTTTGATACCACCCAGGACCTTTTCCAGTTTGACCAATTCTTTTTCCATCTTCAGGGCTTCTTTTTTCGTATAGCGGTTGAGCGTTCCATCATTTTTCATGCTTTCCAGTTCTTTAAGACGGCCCACGCTCTTTCTTATGGTCTGGAAATTAGTCAAGGTGCCACCAAGCCAGCGGTTGACCACATAAAACATGCCACAGCGCTCGGACTCCTCTACAATGGACTCGTGGGCCTGTTTTTTGGTGCCCACATAGAGTAGAGAGTAACCATCTGCTACTGTTTTCACTATGAAATCGTTTGCCGTTGCAAAAAGACTCACTGTTTTTTGGAGGTCAATGATGTGGATACCGTTGCGCGCAGTAAATATGTATGGTTTCATTTTGGGGTTCCAACGCCTCGTTTGGTGTCCAAAATGGACTCCAGCCTCCAAAAGTTCCTTCATATTGATCGATACTGCCATGCAATCCTCCTCATGCTTTCGGGGCCTCTAAGGGCCTCGATCCCGCGGTTTCGCCTCCGTTCAGAAAATTTACATCTCCCCATAGGGCGGGGCACCGGGGCCAACTCTGAACGTGTGAATTGAGATAACCCCGCAAATCCCTCTTTTGCGAGGTCATCGAGAACCTAAAAGCTCAAAATACACAAACCGTAATGACTAACATTAGCATTTCTATTTTGCAAGAAAAAAAGGGGATATCAATTTCATTGACCTTTAATGGGTATATAATTATATATTCTTTAGAGACTGGGTAAAACGTTTATGGATAATGGATACGGAGTTTTTGCCCATGGATGAAGCGTTAAAAAAGGGCCTTAAAAAGATGGCCAAGAATGCTGAACTCAAGGTGGCTGAGTCCCTCTTGCGATGGAAGTATAAAAAGGAGGGGAAGAACGTACCCGATGATGACAGCATTGGCCAACAGACCAGGACCATTACGGATCAGGCCCATAAAATAATCGGCAAACGGGGTAAGAGTATTTGGGAGGGTTTTAAAGAGGCCTACCAAAAGGCAAAGAAAGAGGAGGATTCCACCGATTGAGCAAACGCGACCTTCTAAAAGAGATAAAGGCCAATTTGGACGGGAGTGAAAAGGAAAGACTCTCTCCCTATGCTTGTTTGAGCCGCCAGGCAGTGAGGCGGAAAGAGGAGGACAAGATCCTTATGGGCCATAGGCAGAATTTCGCCCTGGATACGGATCGGATTCTCCATTCACTCGCCTATTCCCGCTATGTTGATAAAACCCAGGTGTTTTATCTCATCAAGAATGATCATATCACCCATCGTGTCCTTCACGTTCAGCTTGTCTCAAAGATAGGCAGGACTGTGGGTCGTCTCATGAGACTCAACGAGGATCTCATTGAGGCCATAGCCCTTGGACATGATATTGGGCACACCCCGTTCGGCCACGATGGGGAGAGATTTCTCTCCGAGGTTTCTGAGCGATACGGCATAGGTCCTTTTCTCCATAATGTTCAGGGCGTCAGGTTTTTGGAAAAAATCGAGAGGAAGGGAAGAGGCTGGAATCTGACCCTTCAGGTGCTTGATGGGATTTTATGTCATGACGGGGAGGTCCACAGCCAAGCCCTTAAGCCCAAGACTGATAAAGATTTTGATCTGTTTGACAGTGAGATCAAAGAAAAGGAGGGAAATCCCTCCATGGATATTCGGCCCATGAGTCTGGAGGGATGCGTGGTGAGAATGGCGGATACCATCAGCTATGTGGGGCGGGATATTGAAGATGCCATCAGACTTGGGCTGATTAAGAGGAATGATTTGCCTGAAGATTGCCGTAAGATCTTAGGAGAGACCAACGGCACCATCGTCTACACCCTGGTGGAGGATTTGGTGGCCAATAGCCTAGATAAGCCCTATGCATGCTTTAGCCCGGAGGTGAGCGAGGCCCTTAAGAAACTGAAGGAATTCAACCAAAAACATATCTACATGAACATAAAGGTGAAGGCGCAGACGCCAAAGATCCGATTGATGTTTGAACTGTTGTTTGAGAAGTATTTTCAGGACCTGGAAACTGGGAACGAAGACTCTGATATTCAAAGGGAATTCTTGGATGGAATGTCCCCGGAATATAAAGAAAAGACACCCCCAGCCGGCATTGTGCGTGATTTTGTGGCGGGCATGACCGATGAGTACTTCTTGGGCCAGTGTAAAAAGTACCTCATCCCCCAAGCAAGATCGAGTCGTTTTTAGTCTTTCTGCTTTGTCTGATTTATCCTATAAGTATAGAATGTTATTTCATAAAAGTGGTTGACAAACCGGGACTAAGAAAGTTAAGGGTATATACGTTTCCCGCCTCTCCTCGAGATCTCAAAATAGCCAAAACCTAAATGCATAAGACACCTCAAAGCGGAGGCTTTCAACAATGGCCAAGGCCCAGGAGCTTAAGGAAAGGGATACCATACTAAGGCTCGAAGATGTTCACATGTATTTTGGGAAAGTGGCCGCTTTGGCAGGCGTGAGCCTGGAGGTCAAGAAGGGGGAGATCCACTCCATCATTGGCCCCAACGGCGCGGGCAAGACCGTCATGATGAACTGCATCAACGGCCTCTACAAACCCCAAAAAGGCAATATATACTTTAAGGGCAATAAGATTAACCAGTTAAGGCCTTACAAGCGGGCAGAGCTCGGCATTTCAAGGACCTTTCAGAAGATTGAACTCTTTGGCGGCATGACGGTCCTGGACAACATCCGACTTGGGCGACACATCCATCTCAAATCGGGGATAATGAGCGGATCCGTATACGTGGGCAAGACCAGGAAGGAGGAAATTGAGAGCAGAGAATTTATCGAGGAGGAGATAATTGATCTGCTTGAAATAGAAAGCATCAGGGACAAAACGGTCCACATGCTTCCCTATGGTCTGCAAAAGCGGGTGGAGCTGGGAAGGGCCTTGGCCCTCAACCCGGAGCTTATCTTGCTTGATGAGCCTTTGGCCGGGCTGAACCTGGAAGAGGTGGAGGATATGGCCCGCTTTATCCTTGATATCAATGAGGAGAAGCGCTGGAAGGTCACTTGTGTCCTGGTGGAGCATGATATGGGTGTGGTCATGGACATATCCAACCGTGTCTATGTCCTCAATTTTGGGTATCCCATTATAGATGGGCCGCCAAAAGAGGTTGCGAATAATCCAGAGGTCATAAAGGCCTATTTAGGTGAAGAAGATCTATACGC
>DAOVAK010000054.1 GCA_030671095.1 Deltaproteobacteria bacterium
GGATAAAGGGGATACCTATAAAGCCAGGCGGGAGGATTTCCACACTCAGCTCATCCGCAGAGGCGTCTTTTTACACCCACACCATCATGGATATATTTGTTACAGGCACACTGAACAGGATCTGGACATAGCGGCTAAAGCGATAGATGAAGCTCTGGCCTATGTAAATGAAAAACATGGTGTTCTTACATAGAGGCAATGACGCAAACCGAAATTGACAGGGTGATTACAGCCATAGGTGGCACCCTGTCACAGCTGACGCCTTTCATTCTAGAAATTACCCCCCAGTTGATAGGCTAGCGACAAAGGACGGTCTGGAGATTGGATAAGCTGGAGAAAGCACCTAAAAAGAAGGGAGGTTGAATCGGTGAGTCGGTTTTAAGTGATAAACCGGGTCAATTTCAACCGCGCATCCGCAAAATGGCAGGTCCTTCATGGCCATGGCAGATCCAGGCTAAAGTGCACGCATAGATGTTATCATTTCCGTTTGATGTATTTTTGCGCCTCTCTTTAGGAGAGCGGCAAAATATTTTTCTGGATCGATGCAGCCTTCTGGGGCCACCACTCCCTTTACTTTAATATCGCCAGAGTGCGACATTAGAGCCGCGATCGACGCGGCAATTCCTGTTCCTGGTGCCGTCCTGCCTACGATGTCGGAAGTGTATGTCACCTGTTTCCCTTTTCTTTCCCCCTTTACGATCACTTTCATGCCCGAAGCCATGGGTCCTTGATCTTTGTTATTGGGAATTGTCCCCCAAAGTCGCAACGTTAGATCATATGGCACTACTTCAGTCCCTTTGACCTCTATGGGCTTCGTACTGAGAAGGCCTGACTCATTCTGTTCTTTAATTAGCTGGTCTACCCATGGGGGTAGTAGCGCCCCTTTGATAACGACCGTTTTTACGCCGTCTATATACCGTGGCATTGTGAGTGGCTGAGGATGACCGACATAATGAACCTGACAGGTACCAAGGGGTTCAAGGAATGTAGCCGTCTCCTCACCGGTACCGGCTTGCACATATTCTAGATTACCATCCAAATATTGGGGGACAGTAGCTGTATTCATATGAAGGCTATGATCCCAGGCTGCACCCGAAGTCGCACCTTCCTCCAGGTCGGCGATACTTACCACCCAAAATAATGCGATCTCGTCAACGCGATCCAGTTGATTCGCATAATCCTTGGCTATGAGGTTGTTTGTGCCCGGATCCGATCCCATCCCTGTCAAGATGGTTATACCTGCTTCCTTGGCAGGATTATCAATTTCAGGAACAAAGAGATTCACAACCGTCTTATACTCATCGGAAATATCTACATAATTGACCTTCGCTTCGATAGCCGCCCTGGATACTGTGACACCTGTCTTGTGGAATGGTCCCGCGCAGTTAATGACCACGTCAACATCTTTCATTGCTCTGACCAGGCCCTCGGTATCGTTTACATCGATTCTAATGAGCGATACCTTTTCACTGGTGCGCAACTTATCATACAATCTATTTGGGTCTGTAATTATATCACCCAAAATGACTTTCTTAACCAGCTCCTGCTTAATCAGGTCCCGGGCGGCTGCCTGGCCCATACTCCCCGTTCCGCCTAATACCATTGCCTGCATCTTCCCTCTCCGCTCTAAATTATAATTGACTGCTGATCCTTTACTCATACCATATGCTGCTGACCTAGCAAATGGCAATCATGTTTATAAAAAGAGTCCACGGTTGTATTTCACCAAGCTCCACTACCTGAAATTGACTTCTCTGGCTATGGTGTTAGGAGCTCCCTTTTTGGGGACCCGAGTATAGGGAATTTCCCCTTGTGTGTCAATTGGAAAGGCGCCTTATGATATGGAGCAGCCGCCTTCGTCAAGACTACGGCGCGCCAAGGAGCATGGAGCCCCAGTTGAATAGGCTGCGCATTGAACGGGGTAAACATGGCGCGTCCCCATAAGGGAGCCAGGACTAGCCTCAAATCCGATTCCTTTTGACTTCAAGTGTCCTACATGGTTTAATGAAAGATAAGTTTCCCTTTCGCCCATTTGACGTGGATGTGCGAAGTTCTACCATTGAAAAATACCTGATACGAGGCCTTTCTCACCCCTGGCAGCCAGTCGTACCATCTATGAGGATTCTGATCGTCATATCTCAGCCGCTTTTGAAAAACGAATGCACCGAGACGCCCTAACCTGGTTATGCAAAAGGGAAGCGCGGTGGCTATTCAGATGTGGCGGAGCATCTGCCAGGACAGGATGGGAACCTCACATCAACACGGTCCGGCTCCAGCGTCAGGGGGTTCTGAGGAAGCTCGACCAATCGATGCAAACTTGATTTCCGGGAACACATTATGAAGTTGTGTCAGAAATGTGGCCAATCGGTGGCCGAAGATGTTGGCACGTGTCCAAGCTGCGGTGGCGAAGTCGGCGAAGGGATAAAATATGTCGACGAGTACCGGATAGAGGAGGTTCTACACGAGGGCCACGACAGCATTCTCTGCCGTGCCGTCAAAGAGGGCGATGAGAGGCCTGTCATGATCCGACTTTTCACGCCTCAATCTGCACTCAACGAGGAGGTGGCCGACAGACTCAAGAAGGAATTGGAGGAACTTAAGAAGCTTCCTGCTGAGCATTTCGTCAGCCACCAGGAGATCAGGCGGTCCTCTGATGGATTGTGGTACCGGGTCAGCGAATGGGTTGACGCAGAGAGCTGGGGCGACCTGGTGCGCTCCGGGCACCTCGAGGACTACAGAGAGGCCTTTGACCTCTTTTCCAGAATGGCATCCACCTTGACCACCCTCCACGAGGCAGGACACATCATCCCCCATCTGATCCTGAATGACATCATGTTGATAAAGGACGAAGCGGGCGCATATGAGGTCAAAATCGACTACAAGCTCTCCCGATTCCTGGACCCGAAACTGGATCGGCCGGGTCCCATGTTGAAACGACTTTTGGCCTGTCACCCGGACATCATAAATCAGCGACCGCTGGATTTCCGAAGTGATATTTGGTCGCTGGGTAAGATTTTCATAGAACTCCTCACGGCCGACTATGAGACCTGCGACTTCACGGCAAAAATAGATGAGCTGTCGCTGCCCCAAGAGGCTGAAGCCCTCTTTAGAACCATGCTGGCCGAGGACCCGGCTCTGCGGCCAGGCTCTATGGGCGAGGTGGCCGAAACCCTCAGCTGGATCTCGGCAGAGGAGATTGAAAAGGCTAAAACACGGGCGATGGAGCTGGCTTCAACTTCGGCCAAGGCGGTCAGCCGGATCAAGAGAAGGCAGAAATGGCTGGCGGCCTCGATCGCCCTGTTGATCGTGGCCGGAGTCGTTGCCTGGTTTCAACTGGGCGTGAGGAAGAAGGACAGCGTAGCCGTTCTTGAGAGTTACGCCAATCAGTACGCCCGATCCGTGGCCTTTGTGGTGGTGGAATATTGGCTGAAAGAGGGCGAGAATACCATTTATCGAAATCGTGGTGAGGGCACAGCTTTTCTGGCAGACAGGGACGGGTACTTGCTGACCAACCGCCATGTGGCCTGCCCCTGGCTAGAAGACAGCACCCTCCTTGAGGTCATTGCCCTTTTCAGACAAAGTGGCCGCTCAGCCCGCTTTGGCTACAAGATGTTGCTCTGGTTCGAAGGGGAAAAGGCATTTAAGCGCTCCGCTGACCTGATTGGCTCCGAGGAACTGGCTGACATCTACTTTCTCGGTTCAGCCTTTCGCTCGGACGGCATCCCTCGCCTGACGATTGCCGGGGTGGCCAAACCCCCGGTCCAAACCCGGAAACTTGTCATATCCCCGCTCAGGGATGATTTCGCGGTTCTCAAAATAGACCACGTGCCGGCGGGGCTAAGTCCTCTGCCCCTGGACCTGAAGCTGGACCCCAGGCGCATTCCCAAGCTCTCAGGGGTCATGACCCTGGGGTTTCCCCTGGGCAGCCGATACCAGGGGACCACCGTCAACGTGAGCGTCACCGGGGGCCATGTGCGCCGTACATTTGAAGACCTGCTCCAGGTTGACGTGGCATTCTACGGGGGTGACAGCGGGGGGCCGATCATCGACACGCGCGGGAAGGTCATCGGCATCGCTTCCGGGGTGGCCACGACCCTGGCTCCGGGGGTGATGCCTATTATCACCCCCTTATGGAACATGGCGATGGTCCAACCCATTACAAAAGCCGCTGCCTTTCTCCAGGATCTAAAAGCGGGCCAGGTCAAATGGAACGGCATTCTCAATCTATCCGTGGAGGAAAAGCTCAGAAAAATTATCCAGACAGCCTTTCAGGGACGCTGGGCCGAAGCCATGACCCTGGCAGATGAAGAGCTCAAGCTCAGCTCCGATCCCTCCCTTGTCATGGCCGGAGGTATGATGCACTTCTGCGCGGGTGACGACCAGGGTGCTAGCCGGCTTTTTGTGCAGTCCGTGTCCATGGACCCAGAGAACAGTCTGGCCAGGCTGATGCTGTATATCATCGCCTGGAAGGCAGGCGCTCCCTCCATGGAGATTCATCGCAAGGCGTTGTTGGTCCTGGACTGGCGCTCTGAGGCCGAGTTTCTGGGTTACGTCTGCCGGGTTCTGGAAGGCATGGTAGAGGAGGAAACGGCCCTCAAAGGTTGGGAAACCGCGGGCGAACGTAGTTGGCTCCGTTACGCTGTAGGCCTTATCAAGGAAAAACGCGGGCAGTGGGCTGAATCGGAGAGCTCGCTGAAGGAGGCCGTGTTGTCCGCGAATGCCGAAGCCTGGGAATTCTTCTTGTCCCGGGCAAAACTGGAGGAGATTCAGAAGAGGAGGCTGGATGCTCTGCAGGGTAATGGTCAGTGGGCTGAGTATCAAGGGAGCATTGAGGCATTCAACCAGATCGTCCTAAAAGACCAGATGACCAAGGATAGCCGACGGTCCGAGGTGGCCGATCTAAGGGCGGAGCTTCAACTCCCTGCCAGCAGCCTGAAGAGCCGGAGAGAAGCGCTTGAGAGAATCTTGGGGATAGCTCCGGACAATGGGGACGTTCTGGTAGGGCTGGCTTTGTACAGCGCCATGGAAGAGGCGTGGGACGAGGCCTTGGCATACACCCGGACGTTCCTGAAAAGAAGCGGGAGACAGAGCGCCAGTCGCCTGCGCATGGGGCTCTTGGAGGCCGAGATTCTGCGTTACACAGGGAAACAGGAGGAGGCTCGAGCCGGCCTTGAGGCGTATAACCAGGTGACGAGGGATCCGTGGTTCCGGGCCATCAGCGAGTGCCTGCTGGGGAAACGCAGCGTGGAGTCCCTGGAAAAGGAGGCGGGAATCCGTCCAGAGAACCTCATTACCCTTTACACGGCCTTGGGTTTGTGGGCCGAAGGGTCCGGGGAAAAGGAGAGGGCTGTCGAATACTACAAAGAAGCCCTGGAGTCTCTACTGGATACCTGGCACGAGTTTGAATTCGCCAGGGAAAGGATAAAGCGTCTGAAGGGGCAGTTAGGGTGAGCATTTCACCCCGGTATGTTGGGATGCACCTACGGGACATGCAAAGGCCGTAAAGGCGGTAGCGCATCGAATTCAACAGGCAACATACATGACACTAACAAACAAAATGAAGTTCAAGATGATGTCCTTCGTTCATGAAACTCTCTATGGTGTATTCAGAGATCCCTACAAGGCTCTGAATGCTGCGGGACTTAAAGCGGGTCAGCAGGTCCTGGAACTTGGCTGTGGCCCAGGTTTTTTCACCATTCCCGCGGCAAAGATTGTGGGGGAGGGAGGAAGCATCCTCGCACTGGACGTAAATCCGCTGGCCGTGGAACACGTTCAACAAAAGATCGAAACCGAAGGCGTGACCAACGCCAAGACCATGCGGGCCGACGCTGCGCGGACGGACTTGCCCGGGCAAGGCTTTGACCTTGTCTTTGTTTTTGGTTTTGCTCGGCCCGTAGGAGGTATGGAGACCATTTGGCCCGAACTTCATCGTCTTTTGAAGGCGGCAGGGGTGCTATCTGTCGAAGGGCGGCTTGGGCCTCCAAGTGAGCTTTTTCAGCCCGTGAAGCGCCAAAGAAGGATCGCCCAGTTCAGAAAGATTGGATAAGATGGTGGTAAATCTGAGACCCGTCATTCCGTCCGCGAGAAATGAAGAAATCTAACAGAAAAGGAAAAAACAAAAGGTTAACCCCATCTAGCATAGTAGGTATGGCTATGGGGTTTGGACTCATTGCTGTAGGTTCTTACCACGCTTTCATGCTTGGCAATCCCGGCGCCTATTTCGTCATATTCCTTGGTGCGGTGTTTTGTGCGGTCATTTTCTGGTTTTATAGAGGTTAAGAAAAAGGAGGAGGTCGATTCCAGATGACAGACGACAGCCGCCTTCGCCTCATGGCTTCGGCGGGCCAAGGAGAACAGACGACAGACAACACCCGCCGTCGCCAAAGCTATGGCGGTCGAGAAACTTCGGCGGGACAAGTCGGCGCGGCAAGGAGCAAAGAGCATAGAGCACAGAGCATGGAGCTAAGAGCAGCCGGCCTCAGGGGTTTTTCTTTTGTTTAGTATCTGGTATGTGTTTTTTGTCCTTGACTTAACCACTCGACACTGTATGTTGGCAAGCACTGGGGATTAGGTGTTCAACCTGTCTCTGGTTAGCCCCTGGCTACCCTAGGAGGAAAGGGTTAGTTCTTAGGGGCTTTCTTTTGCCGCCTAAACCAGCAAGATGGGGGAGGAATGTGACCATTCATGGTGCTAAACGGCCTCAATGGTGGAAGGCGGTTTTTTAGTGATGTTATAAGTGACGCTGACGACGCCGGGCACTTCAGTTGTGATTCTCTCAGCCAGTCGGTCTAAAACATCATAAGGGAGCCTGGTGGGCGAACCTATTTTAGCATCCTTGCTCTCCCAACATCTGACCTCGACTTGCAATCCGAAATCCCGTTTTCCTTCTCTTATCCCAACAACTCGGTCCTCATGCAGAATGGCCAAATACTGAAATGCCCCGCTGTCAGATAATTCTTCCTCAACAATTTTGGTCGCACGCCTCACCGTCTCCACCCGTCCCGGTGTCGTCTCCCCGATGACTCTTGCTGCCAGGGCTGGGCCCGGGAAAGGGGGCCGATTATAGATCTCCTCTGGAAGAGCGAGGGATTTACCGACTTGCCTGATAGATGATTTGCGAAGCTGGATCAAAGGTTCTATGACCTTGTACCCGTACATTTTCTCAGGATCAATGCCGAGCTGCTCGAGAATATTGTGTTGTCTTTTGATTCCAGCCACAGTCTCTTCGATATCCGTATAGTTTGTCCCTTGAAGGAGATACTTGGCTCCGGTCTCCCTGACCAAATCACCAAAGACATCGCGGTAAAATGAGCTGGTAATAGCCTCTCTTTTCTTTTCCGGGTCTGTGCGGCCTTTCAAGGCTTCGAAAAAAGTCTGCTGGGCATCGAAGAGCTCCACCTTGACGCCCAGATCCTTGAACAACGAAACAATATGCTCAGGTTCTCCATCTCTCATCAGGCCGCTATCAATAAAATATGTCTTCAGCCTATCTCCCAACGCCTTTTGTCCGAGCAGAGTAACCACAGAGGAATCAACTCCGCCAGACAGGGCATTAATGGCCAACCCGTCACCAACAATTGAGGAGATTTCCTCGATCTTTTCGGGGATGAATTTATCGGGATTTAGCTCCCCTAACCTGATTTCCTGGATATCCATGTGACCTCCCCCTGTTTGTTGCTAGAATTTTCAAATCGTAAATTGTGGCATTTCTGAGTGAATATGTTTAAGAATGCCCCCATGTCAAGGAATAACTGAAGAAAGGTCAGAATTAGCGAAATTTGGCGCTGTATGTCATCGCTGTCGATTGGGGGCTTGCATATTCAGTATCTGGTTTTCCAGTGTAGACTAGACCTTAGAATGCGCTTTGCGACTCAGGGTATTTGAAATGTGAAAAGATTTGTGGTAAGCAAGCCTACACAGTCGTAATAGCGTTTGGTGTTAGACAATTCAGGTTAGACTTAGAAGGAGGAGAGAATGCCATGTTAGACAAGGAGGCAGATCTGGCAGGACCTGGCATTGGGGATTATGAGGAGCTGGAGAAGATTCTTCCAGAGGACTACAGCGCTCTGTTGACCCCAAAAGAGACGCAGAAAGCAATCTTTGCGGTGAAATCCTATATCGAAGAGAATCTTTGTAAAGAACTTAATCTGATGATTGTTACGGTTCCCCTGATTGTCGAAGCGGAGAGCGGCGTGAACGACTTCTTGGATCGGGACGGGTCAAGGAGTCCGATCCAGTTTCACATTTCCAACGACCACGGTAAGAACCCTGTTAATGCCCAGGTGGTGCAGGCAGCAACCAAATGGAAGCGAATGGCGCTGAAGCAGTTCGGGATGGGTGTGGGGGAGGGCCTGCTCACCGACATGCGGGCTGTACGTAAGGACTACTTCCTTGACCATGATCACGGTGCCTATGTGGATCAGTGGGACTGGGAGCTGGCGATCACAGAAGAGCAACGCAACCTGGATTTTCTTACGGAGGTTGTGAGGAAGATCTGGAAGGTCCTCAAGGGCGCTGAGACATATGTCCAGGAACTCTTCCCGCAACTAAAGACGGACAAGTATCCCGATTTACCCGATGAGCTTACCTTTATTCATGCCGAGGATATCCTCGATAGATATCCCGATATGCCACGTAAGGCGCGTGAGACAGCTATCCTGCAGGAATACCCTGCAATCTTCATCTATGGAATCGGCTGGGTACTCGACGACGGATATCCACACGAAATGAGGGCTGCGGACTATGACGATTGGGTCATAGAGACCCGGTCCAAGGATGGCAGGCCCATGCATGGCCTAAACGGTGACATCCTTGTCTGGAATCCCGAGACAAAGCGCCGTCACGAGCTCACATCCATGGGAGTCCGGGTAAACGCCGAAACGCTCAAGAAACAACTGGAGATTGCGGGACAGCTTGAATTCCTCCAGTTTCCATATCACCAAGGCATCATAAATAACACGCTACCCCTCAGTATTGGCGGCGGCGTTGGGCAGTCACGGACCTTTATGCTCTTGCTCAGAAAGGCGCACCTGGGAGAGGTGAGTGTCACCGTATGGCCACAGAAATTCAAGGACATGTGCAGGCAGAAAAATATCCATGTCCTATAATGAAAATCGGTGGGAAGAGGGACGTCCTGAATAGAGCATGGGGCAGAGAGCCTGGAGCCCCAGTTGAATAGTCCCGCCGGAGCGGGAATTCAACGGGGTAAACATGGAGCATGGAGTGAGGAGCTTGCCCTGAGCCTGTCGAAGGGTAAGAAGCAGAACGCTAAAAGAGTTGACTTGTAGGTTTTATTCAATATTATCCTGATTAACTAGATTTTCATTCCAATCCGTTAACCACTTTTCTGGATACTAGATTCTAGATGCTTGATCCTGGATCTTAACAAAAAATAACCCTTCCACCCGTTAATCTCTCTTTCGAGGTTACCCCATGGAGCATCCCCTCAAAATGTGCCCACCTAGCTCCTGACAGAATGTCCATTCTGTTGGGAGGAGGGGGATATAAAGCTAAGAGTGAATACATTCCATTAATTTTTCATACCGAAAAGATTGTTTCTCCTAAGTGATGACTCTTAAAAAAATAGTTGCAGTAGTTTTAGCAGGTGGTGCCAAAAGATTTTCTTTTAGAGAGTTTTATCACCAATTGGAAGATCTATTTTCATACAGAGAATGGTATTTCAGGAGAGGATATAAATCACTAAAAAGGATAAAGGTAAACAGGGGTGCAGCTGGAAACTCAAGGCCCATGCTAGAATACATACTAAACACACTAAGAAGCACAGAATGCATAGATAAAATTCTAGTTGTTGGCCCCGAAAAAGAGATAAGAGAAAAAATTGATCCTGATCTATTATCGGAGGGCAGTAATGTTGAGGTCGTCCAGCAAAAAGAGAGCTATGGACAGAACGTAAAAGAGGGTTATGACCGTGCCGGAGAAAAATATGTTTTATTTGTCACTTCAGATTCCCCGACAACGAAAGAAAAAGATGTATCCGAGTTCATAGAAATATGCAGAGAGTTATA
>DAOVAK010000268.1 GCA_030671095.1 Deltaproteobacteria bacterium
CCGATATGGCGAATGAGAAATTCAAGGAGGCGCTTGTGGGCCCAAAGACCGGCAACGGTATAGTGCTGCAGTTGATGGAGTGGAAAGACGGTCCCATGGATGTTTCACCGGAAGGCAAAGAGCGGTTAAAGCAGAAGTACCATGAAACACCTGGCTTGCGGTTGATGGAGTGAGGAGTGAGCCCTTCGACCGCGCTCAGGACAGGCCCTTCGACTTTGCTCAGGACAGGGAGTAAGGCGTTAAAAGAGTTGACTTGTAGGTGCTTTTCAATATTATTCTGGTTGATTAGATTTTGCTTCCATCTGTTAACCACTGTTCTGGATACTCGATCCTCGATCCTAGATACTTGATACCGTGTACAACCTAAAACATAGGAACCGGGTAAAAAAGACTCTTCCATCCATTAACCTCTAAGTAGAGGTTACCTTATGGAGACACACCTCAAAATGTGCCTACCCAACTCCTGACAGGACGTTGTCGGTTCTGTTGAGAGTCTAAATTATCGTCCCAAGAAAGCCGTGCAATTCAAGTTTTAAAAACCTAGGTTTAGTTGGAAATCAAGCCAGTCATTAGGCAAATTCTTAAACCTTCATATCCGCAAATTTTGACAGATTAGGTGGAAAAATAGAGGGAACATCTTGAAACGGTTTGATATGTCAACCGTCCTTTCGTTGGTGCTCGCAATTATTCTCTTTATTCTGGTCTGGATTTTCGTGCTGGGAATTCTTTTAGGTCTCGGATATTTGCCCGGTAGGTCTGGGATTTTTGCCCGGTCCCCGCCGCATTCTTACACCCATTCATTGATGGGGGACGTAATGGGGCACGTTCGTGCAGAAATTGGTTAACGATCTAAAATAGAAGTTACGCCCTGAACTATCCCCTCAAAATGTTCCCACCTCAATGACACACAGACTCAGAATCGATATCCGACGCTCTTGACAATCACTTCCTCTATGTGCAATTGAGTAGCCTTGATCACCCATGTTGAGAGGACTGAAATCTATGCAGAAAGGCACCCATAAGGACATCATTGGTGGTTGGCATCCATTCACCAACGAAGAGACTGATAAATTTGTCTCTAAAGGGTTTTGGCACGATCTAACCGTGTGTGACTGCCTTGACCGCAATGCCGAAAGATTCCCCAATAAGCTGGCCGTGGTTGATGACGCCAAAGAAGTGACATGGAAAGGGCTTCAGGAAAAGACAAAAAGGTTGGCCGTCCAGCTTAAAAGGCTCGGAGTGGGATATGGCGATTTCTTTGTCCTGCAGCTACTGAATGTGGTGGAGTTCTTTTACATGTATTTTGCGTTAAATCGAATTGGTGCTATCCCTGTGATGTGTCTCCCCCGCCACCGACGATTGGAGATCGATCATGAGATTGAGCTTCATGAGGCAAAGGGAATCTGTATTCCATCAGCGGGAGGAAAGTTCGATTACGTGGCCATGGTGGAAAAGATCCGCCAAAATCATCCCTATCTAAAAATATTCCTCACCACCGAAGGGCAAGCACCCCGTGGCTGGCATTCCGTTGAGGAACTCTTAAAAGGAGCGACGGAAAGGGATTATGCCGCTGATTCCCTGGATCATTTCAAGCCGGACCCTAACGATATCTGTACAGAACTCCTGTCAGGGGGAACCACTGGCGTACCCAAAGGGATTCCGAGAACCCATAACGATTACATCTGCGGGTGGGATTACGTTGGTAGAGTGGCCGGATACACGGATGATTCTGTCGGCCTGGTAGCGATACCCGCTGCGCATAATGCTCCTATGGAGAACGTCTCTGGACCCCTCATATTCAGGGGGGGAACGATTGTCCTTTCCGGTTCACCTAAACCTGCAAGTCACTTTCATCTGGTGGAGAAATATGGGATAACCCATACCCTAATTATCCCGGTTCAAATTATATACTGGATGGAAGGCTATGATGAATTGTCAAAAAAATATGATTTAAGCTCACTGAAGCTCGTAGCGGCTGGAGGGCAGAAGGTGAGACCCGAACTGGTGGAATGGTGTATAGAGACGCTCGGCGTTGATTTCGTCAACACCTTTGGCATGGCAGAGGGGCCACAGCTCAGTAATCGATGGGATAGTCCTAAAGAGGTTAAGATGTATACAGTTGGGAGGCCGATCATACCAGATCCAGAGGTGCAGATCAGGCTGGTAGATGATAACAATAAGGAAGTGAAGCAGGGTCAGGTGGGGGAAATGGTCATGAAGGGCCCGCTCACATTTAAGGGCTATTTCAGGGCCGACGAGGAGAACAAAAAGACATTTGATGAGCAAGGCTTTATGCACACCGGTGATCTGATGTCCATTCGCGAAGACGGCAGTTATGTTGTTGAGGGACGGAAAAAGGACACGATTTTGAGGGGTGGGGAGAATGTTTATCCTGAACGCATAGAGGATAGGCTCAAACAGCACCCCAAGGTGGCAAATTGTGCCGCCATTGGTATGCCTGATCCACGCTTCGGTGAGAGGCTCTGTGTCATTGTACAACCCATAAAAGGGGAAGAAACCAATTCTGAAGAGGTTATAGATTTTTTGAAGAAAGAGGGGATTGCCATCTTCGAACTGCCGGAGCGTGTGGAAATTGTCGGGGGTTGGCCCCTCACGGCGGTAAACAAAATAGACAAGAGACGTCTGCGCGCCTATATCACCGCTATGTTGTTCGAGGAAGATGTAATCGATAAGAAATTCGGCGATGAGTACCTGAAGCGGGATAGGATTACTATTGATGACGTCCTATCAGGCAAAATAAAAATCGAGTTTACCGACACACCGCTATGAAAAAGTCATGCCTGCCTACCTTTTCACGCGACGGGGACCATATGAAATGGGGGCGTCCTCAGTAGCGCAAAGCGCTAAGAGCAGAGAGGATAGAATTAAAGGGCAAACACCACCTGGCAATTTTGTTTACCGAAAACAGCCTTGAGCTAAAACATAGCTTGGTCCGACCCAGTCAACAGTTTTGCATATGAATTTGTGCAGTGCTGCACAGATTTTTCGTAATCGAGCTTTTAGGTTCGAAGTTTGAACCTAAGGAAAACGAACAGGGCGAATCCTGAAGCAATGATGCACTCTGAAAATAGAGGGCGTTTGCTCGGCTCTGATGGAAAAGGGAGTTATGCCATGCTCTTTGCCAAGTTCACGAAATTCCAAAAATTTCTATTTTCCCACATATGACCATATATGACTACCAGGAAAGGGGCCGCTTTTTTGCCCAGAGTCAGGAAGAGATCAAGGAGCTTGCAGTGGAAGAACTCATGGAACTGGGAGCCCGAAACATCAGGCCGGGCTTTCGGGGGATCTTCTTTGAGGCGGACAGGGCGGGCCTCTACCGCATTAACTACGCTTCCCGCTTGATCAGCAGGGTCGTGGCACCTCTTACAAGTTTTCGCTGTCACAATACGGATTACCTTTATAGAAAAGCAAAAGGAATCTCTTGGGAAGATTTTTTCGCTCCCCATCAGACCTTCGCAATTTTCAGTCATGTGTCCCAGAGCAACATAAAGCACTCCCAGTACGCCAGCCTTCGGCTCAAGGATGCGATCGCAGACTACTTCCTGGAGAAGTTCGGCCAAAGACCCAGTATCCACAGAACGAATCCGGATGTGTGGATCAATCTGCATATCGAAAACAACAAAGCAGTCATCAGTTTGGACACGTCGGGCGGCTCGCTCCACCGCAGGGGATATCGCCATGAGGGCAGGGAGGCTCCCATGCAGGAGATTGTGGCCGCAGCCATCATAAAGCTTTCAGGCTGGGATGGTTCAAAACCCCTTTATGATCCCATGTGCGGCTCCGGTACCCTCCTCATGGAAGCACTGATGGTCTATGGCCGGATCCCATCCGGCTTGCTGCGAAAGCGCTTCGGTTTTGAGTTCATGCCTGACTTTGATGCAGCTCTTTGGCGTGAAGTGAAAAAAACGGCCCTTGATGGGATTCGTGATGTGCCTCAAGACCTCCTCGTGGGAAGCGATATTTCTCCGGAGGCGGTAGGGGCAGCGCGAAAAAATGCGAGCAGGCTGCCTCAGGGCGACAAAATCAAACTCCTGGTGACGGATTTTCGAGAGATAGAGGATTGGGGTGAGAGGGTTATCATCACCAATCCTCCATACGGCATTCGGCTCGGGAAAGATCAGGACCTTGTGAGCCTATATAAAGACCTGGGAGATTTTCTAAAAAAGAAGTACAAAGGCTCAAGAGTTTACATCTATTTCGGGAACCGGAAGTTGATCCCTCACATCGGGCTCAGGCCTTCGTGGAAAAAGGCACTCAAGAGCGGAGGCCTCGACGGAAGGCTTGTGAAATTTGAAATGTATTGACAACAACCAGATTGAGAAACATAAATGATGTGAGGAATGGGGGACGGGTATTGATTTATTGATAAATAAGAAGCGGGACACCCGCACGAGCAAGGAGCCTAAATTGTGGAAAAACAGCGATGAAGGTCGCCATAGGGTGGGTTCTTTTTTAGGGGTATCTATTTAAAAAAACAATGGGCAGAAAAAGAATGGCAAATAAATCCTTATTGGTAAGTATCGGAGCACAAAAGGTTGAGAGGGTAGTTCAATTCAGGGTGAAGGAAGGCTCTGATCTTCTGATGGCCATCACGGAAGCGGTTGAACGGCAAGGCATTAAAACGGGTGCCATCATTTCAGGCATAGGAGCGCTAAGCAAGGCGGTATTTCGAAATCTGAAGGTTTTCCCTGAAAAGTTCCCCGTTAAGAAGAAGGATCGGGTTTATCTGGATATAACAAACCCGATGGAATTGGTGTCACTTGGTGGGTGGATTGCAACCGGCGAAAACGGCCATACAGAAATCCACGCCCATTTTTCCGCATCCACCGTCGTTGGGGAAAATGTTACGACCCTTGGAGGTCATCTCACCGAGGGAACCCTCGCAGGAATTAAAGTTGTGATTGCCATCGCAGTCCTAAAGGAAGGGAAGACATCAGTA
>DAOVAK010000731.1 GCA_030671095.1 Deltaproteobacteria bacterium
GATACTCTTTCCTTGCGACCTTTTTGGCTCCCATCTGGCTACCACAGACTTGTATGTAGATGATGGGGGGCAGGTCTATGAAGCCGCCAAAAGATACTATGCTGAAATCATGATGCCTTTCCGCACCAGTATTGAGAAACATTTGGAGAAGCTAAGCAGTTATAAGATTGACATCATCGCTCCCAGTCACGGCCCCCTCCATGACAAAGCGTCGTTCATCTTGGAAGCATATCGAAGCTGGGTATTCGGCCCACCAAAGAACATAGTGGTCTTGCCTTATATCTCCATGCATGGCAGCACCCAAAAAATGGTGGAATATTTTGTGGGAGCCCTGGCTGGCAGAGGCGTCACGGTTAAGCAGTTCAACCTGGCGGCAACTGATATTGGGAAACTGGCTATGGCATTGGTGGACGCCGCCACTATGGTCATCGGCACGCCTACAGTTCTGGTTGGTCCACATCCTAATGTCGCTTATGCGGCATTTCTAGCCAACGCCTTAAGACCCAGGCTCCGGTTCGTCTCCATTATTGGCTCCTATGGCTGGGGTAGCAAAGCCGTAGAACAGCTCGCGGGAATGATTCCCAACCTTAATGTGGAGGTGCTAGCTCCCGTACTCTGCAAGGGATTTCCCAGGGAAGAGGATTTCAAAGCCTTGGACAACTTAGCTAGCACCATCGCCCAAAAGCATAAAGAGAGTGGCTTTGCCTGACAATTCCATAGGGCTTTGGATATTTCTCAAATGTCATAAATTTGTAATTTTTTTAACCACCGTTTTATGACTTCTTCATTAGTTCTAATCTAAGATTTCAGCATGGTAGTAGCCTTAGAGTTTGCCGATAATGCCATCATCAGCTATCCTTTGGATGGAGCGGCGAATCTGTCAAGATGATAACTGACACAATAAAGCACATGTTCGGAATGAATGTGATGGAGCCAGGACTGAAAATGCTACGCAGACCAGGCAAGGATGGCTTGAAACGGTGCCAGGAATTTGGAAGGAGGATTGCTGTGAAAACAAAATGACACAAGGTGGAGCGGAATATGGAATGAGGCGAAGACATTCTAAGAACCGAGGGTTCCGGAGGGAGAGTTCTTAAGAAAGGAGGAAAAAGACTTATGGAAAAAGCAAAGTTTTATACCCTGCCGCAATTGCCCTACGGATATGATCAGTTACAGCCCTATGTATCCCAGGAACAGTTAACTCTACACCACCAAAAACATCATCAGGCGTACGTCAATAGTGCTAATGCCATACTTGAGAGGCTGGACGAGGCTCGCAAAGAAGGTGCTGACTTTGATGTTAAAGCTACCTTGAAAGAGCTTTCGTTTCACATTGGAGGGCATCTGCTACATTCATTGTTCTGGACCAACATGGCCCCGCCGGATAAAGGCGGGGGAAAGCCAACCGGAACATTGGGCACAGCCCTGGAGAAAGAGTTCGGAAGTTTTGAAAGATTTAAAAAAGAATTCAGTCTGGCCGCTACCAGCGTGGAAGGCTCGGGATGGGCAGGGCTCAGTTTCTGCAGGCAAACTAACAGACCGATAATAATGCAGATAGAAAAACATAACACAAATGTTTATCCCATGTTTACCATCCTCATGGTTATTGACGTCTGGGAGCATGCTTATTATCTGGATTACAAGAATGAAAGAGCCAAATTCGTCGATGCTTTCTGGGATATCGTCAACTGGGATGAGGTGGACAAAAGGCTGGGGAAAATAATGAAATAGTTTGAGTGCAAAGGGCGTGAGGATATGATAGAGGTGTGGGAAATGTAACGACACTGGAGATGGATAGTCTCTGTAACCAAGAGACTGGGCGTAGAAGAGACTAATTAAGGAGGAATGAATGGACAAGGACAAAATTATTGCTTTACTGAATCAAGACCTTGAGGGGGAGCACGGTGCCATAATTCAGTACCTGGCCCATGCCTATGCCATGGGTGAAGGCGAGATGGCCTGTGAGATTGAGGCAATCGCCAGGGAAGAGATGCGCCATCTTGACTGGTTGGCTGAAGCCATAGTCGAGCTGGGTGGCACTCCCAGTCTGAAGAGAGGCAAGATGC
>DAOVAK010000030.1 GCA_030671095.1 Deltaproteobacteria bacterium
CCGCGGGTTGCCGCGGGGAGGCTTCACTTTCATGAGAAATCTCTTTCCATTCTTCCCATATCTTGTGGTTGACACTTTTGACCTGAGATTTTCAACTTCTGATGATTGTGGAATATTCGGAAGCCTAAAAACTTATGATTACGGGATGAAGTCTCAAAAGATCTGTTCAGTTGTCAGAATTTCTCATTAACTCACAGAAAATCGCATCCTATTATTCGTTCACCATAACAATTTCTTTCAACTAGATATAACTCACAAGCACAACATATCCGGAAAACACACTCCTTCTTGCTTGACACAGGAAACTCTTTTCTCTAAATTCGCTTCACGAAATAAGGTACTATTATAACTATTTAGGGATAGAAGTGTAGGAACTCCCGTCTATTAATCAAGCGGCATGAAGAATAAGAGTGAAAGTCTAGAAAACAGTTTAGAAAAACGAGATGGCATCTTTTACGGCTGGGTTGTCCTAACCATTGCCTTTATCACTTTAGTGCTTGGCTACGCCATCAGGAACACCTTCTCTGTTTTTTATCCCACCATTGTAGAGGAATTTGGGTGGGGGAGAGGCAATACCGCCTTGATGTTTTCTATTACTATCATTGTTTATGGTGCAGTGGCACCACTTGCGGGCAGCCTCGTGGATAGGTTTGGACCAAGACTTATCTTACCAATAGGGGCTTTCATTGTGGGAGGTGGTGTAGCGCTATGCAGCATGGCTACCGCTCAGTGGCACTTTTATCTCTTCTATGGGGTTATGGTAGCCGCGGGCCTGAGCTTAGTAGGGTGGACACCCCTAACCGCCATAACATCGAACTGGTTTGTCAAAAAGCGTGGCCTTGCCTTCGGTATTCTAGCTGCCGGCTTCGGTGGTAGTCTAGTATTTGCTTCAGTCGCCCAATTTCTCATTTCCACTTTCGGCTGGCAAACCGCTTATGTCATCCTCGGAGTCTCTTCGATTGCCATTATTGCGCCGCTCTGTAGCCTGTTGATGTGCCGTAGTCCCCAGGACAAAGGGCTTTTGCCAGATGGTATCCCATTGTCATCACAAGAACCACAGGACCTGAATGCACCTGAAATATCAGCTGGGCTGGAAGGGAGATGGGCTACTACCTGGACACTTCGCCGAGCGATGAAGACCTATCACTTTTGGCTCCTTTTCCTAATTGCCTTTTGCTTCCTGGGCTTCGCTGAGACGATAGCAATAGCTCATCAGGTTTTCTTTTTCCGGGATGTGGGTTATCCGCCTATGCAGGCTGCCAACATTTACAGCGTATTTGGGGTTGCCTTTGTGCTTGGTAACTTGTGTGGCTTCATTTCAGACCGACTTGGGCGGGGAAAGGTCTTTATACCTGGCTGCCTCCTCAGTGCTCTGGCCGTATCCCTCTTATTCATGATCAAAGACACATCCCAGCCATGGATGGCCTTCTTGTTTGCTGTCCTCTTTGGCCTGGGGGTAGGCGTTGCCGGCCCTGTGTTTTTCGCAACGGTAGCTGACCTTTTCCAGGGAAGATGTTTTGGCTCTATCCAGGGCACAGTAGTACTAGGATTCTCCTTAGGTGGTGCTCTCGCTCCATGGCTTGCAGGATTTATCCATGATAGAGCCGGTAGCTACTTCCCAACTTTCCTCATATTGTTAGGTTCCCTACTGAGCTCCATATTTCTGATGTGGCTTGTTGCTGCCCACAAGATAAGGCCAGTTCCCGGCCAATCATGAGTTAGATTCTCGTAATTGAGTTGCCAGATGCTGGGTCCTTGCACCCTCATGGAGCTCTAATATATTGTGGCCCCACCAATTCAGTCAGAATAATAAGCTTCTGCTATTTATCATTTTGAAATTGCTCACTCAGCACTAAGTCCTTAGTCCTTCGATTCATAAGTTCGAAGACGAACTTATTTACTCAGGACTTAGTGCTGGGTGAGCAATTTCCACGATTCGTTTTAGCAAAATACGTCACCGCATTTGCGAATCGATGCACTTAGTTAATAAATTCGTCCAAGAGATTATGAATTGTAGGACTTAGCAATCGGTAAGAGGAGTAACAATGATATGGCGGCGCCTGTCATAGCCATGATAAAGGCCCAGACATACCCGCCTGTTGCGTCGATTGTCCAACCCGTAATTATGGGAGAAATCATTGAGCCAACGCCCAAATATATCGTCCACAGGCCCACAACACTCCCTGCGGACCCTTTAGAGAAATAATCCGCGGCAGATGCAGCATACACAGGCCAAATAGCCCCGTAGCCAATTCCGAAAACAAAAGTAAATAGCATCAGCGTAAAGTAGCTTTGAACAGAGGCCATTCCCAGACACCCTGTTGCCACGAGGGCTCCGCATAGCATCATAACCTTAATCCTTCCTAGAGTATCAGAAAGATGTCCGAGCACGAGCTTTCCCAACACACCTGCGATGGCTATTACAGCGATTAATCTGGTCGCAGCCTCGTAGGGCATCGCCAATCCCTCTGCAACATATATGCTAAGGAATGTGAAAGGGATGAGTATGGAAAAAGCTATGGCCAGATAAGAGAGGCCAATGAGCCAGAACGTGCGATTATACAAAAGCCTTTTATATGTTGCTCTGACTGTCTCATTGGTAAATCTGGTAGACGTTGGATGCTGAGAACTGGACTCTTGCTCTGGGTGGCTTCTCAGAAGGAAGCCGTTCATTCCCGCGACGAGGAAAGCGAACACGCCCAAACTCGTCCACCCGGTCCTCCAGTCGTATGTGGCTACGATGATCGGTATAAGGGCACTCAATACCGCGATACCCGTTGCGCTTCCGATATCCGTGAAAGCCAGGGCAATGCCCCTGCGTTTGTCGCTGACCCACCTCTGGATGAGTGCCACGACAGGAACCCAGCAAGCTGAATGGCCAATGCCGGCCAATGTGAAGAACAAGCTGGCACTGTAAACCGACGAGGAATAGGACATGAGAAAGGCCCCTAAACCCAGTATGCCTACAAAAAAGGTGAGGATGAAACGTGCATCATATCTGTCTGCCAGTAACCCGAGTATGGGTGAGAAGACTGTGTAAGCGATGAAGTATGAAGAATAGACGACGCCTGCCTGCGTCTTTGAGATGGCCAGCGCAGGGAGCATTTCAGGGAGAAGCAGACCATAGGCATACCTGATGGCGAACGCTATGAAGACGGTAAAGAAACCGGCAATTATGATCGCTACAATACGCTTATCCATAAGCCACGCGTGTCAAAGAAATGTGTAGAAGCTGTCGGAAAACGCCCATCTGCTGCGTTACCCTTATCCCTCGTCACTGCGGCGTACTTCTATGTACGCCTCATTCCTCGGGATTTCGTCCCGCAGCAAAGCCTGCGGGATGGACATTTTCCATCAGCCTCTCAGAACCCGGTTTTTCGAGAGTCTCGTAAGATAGTTGGAAGATCAAAAAGTGCTTCAAACAAAGGTTCTTGCGGCTTTCTTAAACAGATCTGCCAGATCAAATACCCTTGCAACGTACTGATCCCTGATCTTGAGTTTTGAATCACCCAATCCCCTCAACTCCCTATCCAGACAATCAATCAGTTTATTTAGTCTTTTTTGGTGGAACCCCAATTTATACTGAATCGGGTCTGTAATGATGCCGGAAAAGGAGGTCAGGGTAGCAAGGGCTGCCATCACGGCTCCCGTGGATGCGATGACTAAACCCATAGAGGCTGAGGCAGGGAAAACGGCGTAATATAGGGTCCCTGCAGTGGGGCCTAAAATGAAATTGGATATGGCCGTCTGTTGGGCAATGCCTGCTGCGAGTCCCCCTCCAACAGTCAATGCGCCTGGTGTCATTTTCCCGAACACACTGGCGCCTGCGGACAGGGAGATGATATTTCCGGCCAGTTCCGTGGCAGCGGACCTGGTCCTGGAATATTCCATGAGATTCCTTTCCAAAGCAGGACGAAATCTTGGATCTTTTGATTTTGAATATATCTTGGAGAGCTCGCCAATGAAGAGAGATGATATTTCTGGTTGGTTGAGAATTGCCTCGAGTAAGGCATCTTTCTCTGATTTTCGTTTCCCCTGCGCGTATGGAATTTCCAGGAGCTCTGTAAATATGAGCCAATTTATTTCCTTTTGAACTTTCGTTTCAAATCCAACCGGTAGTCTTTCCACATGGGCGGGAAATTTTTCCAGGCCCATTCTCTTCAATAGCGAAGAGGAGGCTCTCAAGGTGAGATAAGGTATGGTCCAAGCCACATTTAGGGGAACTTTGTAGAGATCGGAGCCAAAGGCCTTTCTATTCAGCCTTACCGCGCCCTTAAAGGAGAAATGTTCCTTTACAAAATCAGGAACTTTTTCTTTACGTGACTCTATATAAGACCCAATTGCTCTTTCTACAGCCAAATCAGGTTTATAATCCTCACGGTTTTGGACGGTCTGATTCATTTCTTGAGGTATCCCATCTTAAGCATCCCATTTCATTCTTTGAATATCTCCCGGGCCGTGACAACCCTCATAATCTGGTTCGTTCCCGTGTAGATCTGGATGAGTTTGGCATCCCTCATCATTCTCTCTAAAGGATACTCCTTCATATACCCATAACCTCCCATAACCTGCACAGCATCTGTGGTGACCTTCATGGCCGTGTCTGAGGCCGTAAATTTGGCCATGGCACAGAATTTGGGCGCCAGATTCCATTGCTCCTTGTCCAGATATCGGGCGGCTTGATAGGTTAATAGCCGGGCTGCTTCAGTGGCCGCCACCATATCGGCAATCATGAACTGAATGGCCTGGAACTTGGAAATGGGCCGGCCAAACTGGACCCTCTCTTTGGCATAGCGGACCACCTCGTCAATGGCCCCCTGGGCCAACCCAACGGCCTGGGAAGCAGAGAAGAGACGACTCGTGTCCAGGGTCGCCATCAGGTTTCCAATGCCTTCTCCCTCCTCACCAATTTTATTTGCTTCAGATACCGTCAAGTCCTCAAAAAACAATTGCGAATTGAGTGCCCCCCTCATACCCATCTTGTTTTCATTCTTGCCATAGACCAGCCCCTTTGAACCTTTCTCCACCACAAAAGGCGTTATGCCCTTGGCCTTCTTTTCTGGATCCGTATATGCGTACACGGTTATAACGTCGGCGATACTGCCGTTCGTCGTGAAGACCTTCCGGCCGTTGATCACATAGGTATTTCCCTTCCGAACCGCTCGGGTTCTCATGGAAAGGACATCAGAGCCGGCGTCAGGTTCTGTGGCTGCAATGGCTGCAAGTTGCCCTCTGGTCAGTCCCGGTAGGTATTTGTCTTTCAGTTTTTCGCTTCCTCCAAAAAAGATGGGCAGCAGCCCATCAGCCTGAGCAATGAGGATCAGTGCCGAAGATGCACAGACTTTTGCGATTTCTTCCAGAATCATGCTAAAAAGCAGATATTCTGCACCAATACCTCCATATTTTTCAGGAAGAAGGGGTGCCAGAATACCGTTTTCAGCGTACGTCTTCACCGTGTCCCAAGGAAATTCTGCCTTTTCATCTATCTCTGCAGCTCTGGGCTTGATCTTTTCCTGCGCAATTTCCTTCACTGTTTTCAAGATCATTCTCTGTCCCTGGTTCAGCTCTATCATTTCCTTTTCCCTCCAGAAGTTTGAAGAGGCCGCGTGTCGGACAGTCTCGATTCGTCAAATGCATATCCCCATATTCATTTACAGAGGTGAAGGGGAAAATGCAAATATTAGATGAGAGAGTGATTCAGAAATTGCTTTATCGTCGGTTCTCCCATAGAATGGGCCACCGGCAAAGAGATCCATCTCTGGTCCCCAGGTTTTTCAACTTCATCCCCGGCCCATTCGTAGTGATTTTTTGCAATAGAAACAACAGGTTATCAATTTTGGAGGTTTTGAAATGAGCCCAAAAGTTCCGACCCGAGAAGGAGCCTTTAAGCTCCTTACAGAATACAACAAAAATGAGAGCCTCATTAAACATGCCGTCGCGGTGGAAGGGGTCATGCGTTACGTTGCCCGAAAGCGGGGAGAGGACGAAGAAAAATGGGGTATCATCGGCCTTGTGCATGATATCGATTACGAGCAGTTCCCTGAGGAGCACTGCCGAAAGAGCGACGAGATCCTCAGGGCACATGACTGGCCCGAGGAGTACATTCACGCAGTGGTCAGCCACGGCTGGGGAATCTGTTCAGATGTGGAGCCGCAAACAGAGATGGAAAAAGTGCTCTACGCTATTGACGAACTCACAGGATTGGTGGTGACCACAGCGTTGGTTCGTCCCTCAAAAAGCGTTATGGAGCTGAAAGCAAAGTCGGTGAAAAAGAAATGGAAGGACAAAAGATTCGCAGCCGGGGTGGACAGATCCATTATAGAAAAGGGAGCAGAGATGTTGGGCGTAGATCTCACAGAACTCATCACCGATACGATCATGGGCATGCGAGAAGTGGCTGAGGAGATCGGTTTAAAGGGGACGGTGGAAGGGGGAGCATCCACATAAGGGGACTGACACGCTGATAGAGACCTGGGGAGAGGCCTTTGACGCGGTCAAGGTATAGGGGGCAATAGTTGCCCTTCATGTGGCTCTCTCAGGGTTATGCCTTTTTAACTCGCATGCCTGGTTAGAGGGACAGGTGGCACAGCCTCTGGGGTGTGTGGTACAACCTGCGTGGAGGGCATAGGAACCGGCGATCCTGGCCCCTTCTGACACATATATTTTTTCCATCCCAGGTTCCACAGGAATCTCTGTTCCCGGTATGTCTGAATGACCAGACCAGTAGGCATTTTCCAGGCCAGAATCCGTTGCAATCCCCACACACTTCTCCATAAGAGGTCTGCCCGCACCAGGATGATTTTCTAATGTATAGTTGGGTCTGAAGGCCAAAAAGCATACGGGCAAAGAGGGATCGATCTCGGCGATAAATTCCGCTAATGGTTTTATTTCCTCCTCATTTATCTGAGGGATGACGAGAATTCTGAATTCCCAGAGCTTATCCTTTGCCTCCCCTCCAATAAATTTCGCATTCCTTAGAACAGGTTCGGAAGAGGCCCCTGTCAACGCCAGGTGCAGCTCATCATGATAGGCCTTCAGGTCATAGGTGATGGATGTGGTAAAATCCAAAATCCTCCTCAGACTTTCTTCCGTCATATATCCATTGGTGTCAAAATTTACCTTTGTCTCTGGTCTCATCCTTCTTGCTTCTTCAACAATCTTTTCTATGTAAGGCAGGTGGACCGTTGGCTCCCCGCCTGAAAAGAATATCCTGTCTGCGCCCATCATTTTACCTGAAATGGAGTTCAGCCTGTTTATGCACTCCAGGGCCAGTTTCGTTGGATCTTCATATCCCCTCTGTCGGAATCCGTTGTCCGGATATTGCGAGATGGTCCAGTTCTGGCAGTTCAAGCACTTGTAATTACAGCCTGCCATGAATACGGTGTAGCTTTCCGGGGGAGCTGGATGGAGGGTGGCAGAGGCCACAGTGGGCATGGACACCCTGCAGACCCCTGTTTCTCCTTCCAATCTGTTGACCCTGCATCGATGCTCACAGAGTTCGCATGCCTTTAGTTCTGCTAGATAATCAATTTCCTTCAGGTCTCTCATTTTTCTCAATCCGGTACGAGCTCCCTTAGAAAAAGAGGGCGGAACAATTTTCGTGGAATGGGTTTCCTGTTTAGCTTATCATAATTCCTGGTCATCATCATGGACAATCCATAAGATTAAGGGGATAGAGGGGAGGGGGAGCTTCACTGAAGTAAAGGAGGGGCTTAGGGTCAAGACAGCGCTTCCAGGTGCTCACCGAAGACGGCTATCGAAGGACCCATTATTTGCGGATTGTCGTAATTGAGAAATTGGCCACTCCAATCGCGAGGCGCGTGTAAAGAAAGCCAGGCAATCGAGCGTGCAGGAACGGAAGGGGGCTCAAGTTCTCCTTCAGTCTTGAGGCTCTGGTAGTAAGCCATCTGCTCTGGTGACATGGCCTTGGGGCCCTCCCGCCGGATTAAAGCCTGCATCTCTGTATCCACCACCCCAGGACGAACCGCAATAGCTGTGAGTGATGGTTCTTCTGCGGCCAGAACCCGCGTGAATTGGACCAGTGCAGCCTTTGAAGCACAGTAGGCACTCCCTGCCGGGACAGGGATGTTCGCAGCTCCGCTGCTCACATTTACGATACGCCCCTTTTGCTTCAGCAAATGCGGGATACCCGCCTTTGCCATATGGAAGGGACCAAGCAGATTGACCTCGATATTGTAGCGCCACGCCTCTGCATCGGCCGAAGCAACAGGCGCTATGGGTCGGAAAATGCCCGCATTATTCACGAGTGCGTCCACGTGTCCAAATCGATCTATCGTTTTTTCCACAGTTCGGCGGCAGGCCTTCTCGTCGGCCACATCGCCATGGATTGTTAGTGCCGCACCGCCCAGACGTTCCACATCCTGGGCAACGCGCTTCAGGGGCTCGGGCGATCGGGCAATAAGGGTTACGCAAGCACCCACCTTTCCCAGCCAACGGGCGATGAAGGCCCCTACCCCCCGGGATGCACCCGTCACAATGACCACAGAATTGTCGCTCATACGCCTTCCTTTCGGCTCGAAGAATTGATTCATACATATAGAATTCGCCACGTATTCGTCAAGCCGCCGCCTAGGGAGCCGGTTGACTTACCCATAAGTTTCGTCATATTAGTTAGTTTCCATCCAGAAATGGCCCTTTTTTGCAATCTCTGCGTCAATCAGCAGGATTCCTTGTGCGACGTACCATATGTACGTCTCCGCGCAATCCCTTGATTTCCTTGAGCTTGCAGAAAAATGTCTCATTTCTGATCTGGAAACTGCAAGTGCCCATTTATTCATTTCCGGATGGGCACTAGTTAGTGTCCATGGGTAAATGGCTTTTAGCTTGTGTGGAGACTGGTTAAGTTTGTTGTTCCGTGGTTTCTCTATTGGAGGGGAGATGACTACAGTTAGAGAGGTGATGGAGTCCAGAAATGTGGCCGTGATCGGGGCCTCCCAGGATCCAGACAAGCCAGGCGCCCTGCTCCTTAAGGTCTTAAAGGATACAGGATTTCAAGGGCAGGTTGCAGGGGTGAATCCCAAAGGAGGGGAGGTCCATGGGACTCCCCTCTACCCCAGCCTTGATGAGATCCCCTTCTCCGTGGACCTTGCCGTTTTGATTATCCCCCCAAAGGCCGTGCCACCCTCTCTGTTGGAATGCGCAAATAAGGGCGTGAAGGGTGTTGTCATCTCCTCGGAAGGGTTTGCTGAGACGGGGGAGGAAGGAAGGCGGTACCAGGAGGAGGTCGGCGCCATCCTTCGATCCTCAGGCATGCGCGGTTTTGGCCCCAATACCATGGGAATTGTAAATACGGCCACAGGCTTGACCACCGGTTATTTCGGTAATAAGCACATGCTCCGACCTGGGTCCATCGGTTTTGCGAGTCAATCCGGGATCTTCCTCGGAGCACTCATGCGGTATCTCACTTCATTTGAACCGTTTCGAATCTCAAAGGTGTTGGGCCTGGGCAACAAAGTGGATGTGGACGAATCCGATGCCCTCGCTTATCTGATAGAAGATGAGCAGACCCGCATTGTAGGGATGTATTTGGAAGACATCCGCGACGGACGGCAATTCCTGGAGGTGGCCCGCAAGGGTGTGGCGCAAAAGCCCGTCCTCCTATTAAAAGGAGGAAGGACGCCTGCAGGGAGTCGTGCCACCGCATCGCATACGGCCAGCCTGGCAGTGAATGACGCGGTGCTCGATGGCGCCTTACGCCAGGCAGGTGTCTTACGCATGGCAGACATGGGCGAACTGGTCAGTACAATCATGGGATTCCAATGTATGCCCCTACCGAAAGGAGAACGCCTCGCCTTTGTGACTTATAGCGGCGCCCAGGCCATTATGAGCATGGATGCGGCTGCGGATGAAGGGCTCCAAGTGGCACGATTTTCAAAAGAGGCACAACAAAGAATTGCCGGAGTCATTGCCACGCCTAGTAAGGCCCAAAATCCAGTGGATGTATTCCCGGATATGATGGCCCACGGTTTTGAGAAGACCGCCACGGAGATTCTCCACGCCCTGTTGGAGGATGATGGGGTGCATGGCATCGTATTTATTTCCTTTGCCATCTATGGACCCGACCCTTATCGCCCCCTCGTGGAGGTGATAAAGAATCGGCTGACCAAACCCGTCTTCTTTGCTTTGCTCGGAGATAAAGAGAAGGTGGCGGCCTGCAGAGAATTCATGGAACAAAATGGGATTCCATTTTATATGTTTCCAGAGATGGCCGTTCGCGTTTTCGCCCACATGTGGCGGTATGCCCGGACCTTGAAAGAAGCAAGGGGCAGAAGGCCTTCGTAGAGGATGAGAAGATTTGAAATGAGCAGTTCAGCGGATGAGATTGTGGGGATACTGAAAGAGGCAGGTGTGGATGTGGCCTTTGGTATACCCAGTATCCACAATATGCGTCTTTACGAAGCGCTGCGAAAAGATTCCTCCATTCGGCACATACTCTGTCGCCAGGAGACCATGGCTGCCCACATGGCTGACGGGTACGCGCGCGCAGGCCACAGGTTGGGTGTGGTGATCTCCTCTACAGGTCCCGGTACAGGTTACATGGTTCCTGCCATACATGAGGCGTGGGGGAGTTGTTCACCTGTACTCATGATTACCACAAATATCAAGGCGGCAAAAATCGGACGGGGATTTGGAGCACTGCACGAATTACAGGAACAAGATACGCTCTTTAGCCATATCACCAAGGCCGCCATGACTGTGCGATCAGAGAATGAGGTTCAGGCTCTCACACGAGAAGCTATCCATACAGCGCTTTCTGGAAGGCCCGGACCCGTCTATCTGGAAGTGTCTACCGATCTGCTTGACAGGCCCATCTCTAGTGAAGTGGATGAGGATTCTGGGAAGGGGGATGAAGGGGGAGGGCTGCCGGACCTGGAAGCGGTTGTGGCCCTTATTTCCCGCGCGAAACAGCCCCTGATTGTCGTCGGCTCAGGGGGGATTAGTCCAGAGGTTGCCGCACATATCAACACCCTCGCGGAAACATTGGCTGCACCGGTGATGAGTACGGTTAGTAGTAAAGGTACCATGGCCGAGGATCATCCCCTTGCTTTTGGCAATATAACCAGAAAAGGCGTTATTCGAGAAATCATTGCGTCGTGTGATGTCACGCTGGTCATCGGTTCCAGGCTGCGAGAGGTGGATGCTAAGCGCCGTGGCATGGCGTTTTCTCAACTGATCCATGTGGACTGGGATGCCCAATGGATAGACAAAAATTTTCCAGCCGAGGTGGCATTAATTGGGGACATCCCTGGAATCCTTAAGGAAATTCTCCATAGGCTTGAGCCGGCTTCTCTTTCAGACCAGCGACTCATGTGGATAAAGGAAATGCGGAAAAGACTGGAAGCAGAGCTGATCAAGATCCGTGAAGCCCATGTGGAGATGCAATATCTGGAAGTTATTCGTGGGTCATTGCCCCGGGAGAGTACCCTGGTTATCGACAACACCCAGCTCGGGTACTGGGCTGAGTATTTTTATCCCTCCTATTCCCAGGGAGGACTGGTTGCGGCGAGGGGCTCGGCAACCATCGGGTTTGCCTTTGCCGCAGCAATGGGGGTCAAGACCGCATGTCCTGAAAAACCGGTCATGGCATTGATTGGAGATGGAGGATTTCTCTATGGAGCGCAGGAATTGGCCACCTGCATGAGGCATAAGATTGGGTTTCCTGTCATCGTTGTGAATGACAATGCCTACGGCGTAATCGCGTACCTGCAACGGGGTGCGTATCAAGAGGTGTATGAATCGGATTTGACCAACCCTGATTTTGTGGCTTTAGCGCGCGCATACGGGGCAGAAGGGACAAGGGTGGATTCCCCCTCTGCCCTGGACGCTGCCCTGAAAAAGGCCTTCGCCTCTGAGGGTTTGTGGGTCATCGAGCTTGTCACGCCTTCTGTGGAACCTCCATTTCCACGGTATTGATATCTAGGCTTCCTTTGGCGGGTGAACCCACCAAACCACCTTGGCGGGTTAATATGGCACCGTGATATCTTTGACAAGAAAAGAAAGGAGAAGCATGTCTAAAGAAAAACCCGATGATCTGGCAGCCTGGTTGGAAGGCATTATTCAGGACTTTATAAGACAATCCCCAGAAAATACGCTCCAGGACAAGACCCATGAAAAGGCGTTTGAGACACCCCTGGTGGGTTTTTCAAGGGGAGATGACCCCCTATACGATGCGTACAAGGATCACGTGGGGCCTTTCTACTTGACACCCTGGGAGATCTTCGCGCTCACATTCCGAGATTTGAGTGTGAAACCAGAGGAACTCGCCGTCATAAGCTGGATTCTCCCTCAGACCGAGGCGACCAAGGCCGATAACAGAAAAGAGAACTTTTATCCCTCGGAACGATGGGCCAGGGCCCGGATATTCGGCGAAGAGGTCAATGAGGAGCTGCGAAAGCATGTGGTGGCGTCGGTGGAGTCGGAAGGATACCAGGTCGTCGCTCCTTCACTTACGCCACAATTTAGTATAAGAATCTCCCCCAAGTACGGGTATGCCTCTACCTGGTCTGAACGCCATGCAGCCTACGCATCGGGGTTGGGAACCTTCGGCCTATGCGATGGCCTGATCACCCCCGTTGGTAAAGCGATGCGCACGGGTTCTGTGGTTGCGCGAATCCAAGTTCCTCCCACTTCCAGACCCTATAGGGACCATCACGAGTACTGCCTCTTTTTTACGCAGGGCATTTGCGGAATATGCATCAAGCGATGCCCGGTGGGGGCCATCACAGAGGCGGGTAAGGATAAGTCCGCCTGTCGTAAGCATCTTTTCCCGGTTACCAGGGATTATGTCACATCCGAGTATGGCTTCGATGGGTATGGCTGTGGACTCTGCCAGACAGAAGTTCCCTGTGAGTCCAAGATCCCGGTGAAGAAGGATGTGGAGGCCTATG
>DAOVAK010000717.1 GCA_030671095.1 Deltaproteobacteria bacterium
AGAACATGATCGCCAGGACAAAAGGGTGTGGTTTTTGGGAAGCTGGGAAGAAAATGGGTTATGAGAAGACACCTCTCTGCATTCGATGCAAGGCAAACTCGGATACTGTGCTTAAATATGTACTTCCGGGATACAAAAAGAAGATTGAAAAATCCCTTTGGTGGGGTGACGATGAGTGTTATATGACTTATCACAAAGAAGAAGATTAAAGACCCTTATTGAAGCAGTGTCTTGAATCTCAACAATATCATAGGTCCTATCATGTATCTGAAAGATTTGCTGACTGAAGAAGAACTAGAGATAAAGCGTTTATTCAGGAAATTTGCTGATAGGGAGATCATGCCCAAAAGGCTGGAGCTGGAAGAAGACGAAAACCTTGTCGCAAAGATCCTGCAGGATGTAACCAATAGGGGTGATGATCTTTTGGGTTACGGAAAGCCTGAGCCAGAGCTGAAATGGTGGCTGGATCTGGAAGACGTGGATGGAGAACTCCGGATTCCTCCCAAGAAAGGGAACAATGACACGCAAAGCAATTAGGGGATAGACTGGTATATTGGCATACAAAGAGAGTAAAGAAATGAGAAAAGTCGTCTTGGTCGATGATGTGAAATACGAGAAAGTTGATTGGGGATTAACGAAGAATCTCGTTGGGCCTCAGAATGTTGAGTCGAAGAGACTTAAGGTAAATATAACTGAATATCTTCCAGGTTATGTTCACAAGCTCCACGCGCATCCTGGCCAGGAAGAAGTTATTTATGTCCTTTCGGGTAAAGGTGTCACGGAAACAGAAGAGGACAGAAGGGAAATTGGACCAGGTTCTGTGGTCTTTGTCCCCGCGGGGGTTAAGCATGCCACATTGAATCTGAGTGATTCTGAACCTCTCAAGGCAATCATAATAAAAGCACCCCCGGCGTAGAGTCCTGAAGAGAACAACCGATAGAATTCTCTGCTCACGTAAGGGGGACGTTCGTGCAGAAATTGCTTTGTGGGCATGGGGTTAGGTCTTAATGACGGCAGGTTACGTATTAAGTGCGCCTCTTCTCGCCCGCTTCCCACCCAGGTAGGCCTCGCGGACCTTCTCATTGGAGCTTAGCTCCTCTCCAGTGCCTGCGAGAACGATTTTCCCGATCTCCAGCACATATCCACGATCTGCCACCTGAAAGGCCTTTCTGGCATTCTGCTCTACGAGGAGGATGCCGATATCCTCGCTTTTCAGTTCTTCGATCTTGGCAAAGACCTCGTTCACCAGTATGGGCGCAAGCCCCAAAGAGGGCTCGTCCATCATATAGAGCTTTGGTTGGGCCATCAGGGCGCGGCCAATCGCCAGCATCTGTTGTTCACCACCACTAAGGGTCTTTCCCAACTGGCTTTGCCTGCCCTGCAGAGCGGGAAACATCTGGAACACCATATCAAGGCTGTCGCCAAGATCCTCACCCGGCCGAATAAATGCACCCATGAGGAGGTTCTCCAACACCGTCATTTCGCTCAGGATCTCTCTTCCCTCTTGGATCAAACAGATTCCCCGCCGCACAATCTTGTGGGGTGGGATCTTCACAAGGTTCTCTCCCTCAAAGAGCACTTCTCCTTTGGTGGGCGTCAAAACCCCTGAGATGACGCTGAGCAGTGTGGTCTTACCTGCACCGTTGGCGCCGATCAGGGTGACGATCTCCCCTTTTTCCACCTCCAGGTCAATGCCTTTGAGGACCTGTATGGCCCCATAGCCTGCCTCAATGTCCTTGACAAGCAGCATAGATGCTCACCCTTCTTCTCTTCCCAGATAGGCCTCTATGACGGCCTCGCTGCCCTGGATTTCATCTGGTGTGCCTTGCGCGATCAATTCTCCAAAATTGAGAACCGCTATGTAGTCGCATATTTCCATGACCACACTCATATCATGCTCAATCAAGAGGACCGTCTTCCCCATGTCTCGAATCTCTTGGATCCTTTCCAGCAGATCCTCAGTCTCCGCCTCATTCATCCCGGCGGCAGGCTCATCCAGGAGCAAGAGCTTTGGCTCCAGGGCAAGGGCCCTGGCAATCTCCAGGCGCCGCTGCGCACCATAGGCCAGGCTCAAACTCTGCTCCTTTCTCTTCTCCCAGAGGCCCATCCTATTCAACAGGTCATTCACCTCTTCT
>DAOVAK010000238.1 GCA_030671095.1 Deltaproteobacteria bacterium
GGGGAAGTCGTCCCTTGCCTTTGATACCCTCTACGCTGAGGGCCAACGTCGCTATATTGAGACCTTTTCCCCCTACGCGCGACAGTTCATGGAGCGCATGGATAGGCCCCAGGTGGAGGCCATAGAGAATATCCCACCCGCCATAGCCATCGACCGCAAAGACCCGGTGCGCACGTCCCGTTCCACGGTGGGAACCATGACCGAACTTACCGACTATATAAAGCTTCTCTACGCCCGTCTCGGGCAGCTCCATTGCCGCGAATGCGGCACCCCGGTCATTCCAGAAACGCCAGAGCACGTATGGAACGCCCTAAAGGATTTCCCCAGGGGATCTGAGGTTATAATCACTTTCCCCATCTCCTTGAGAGCGGCTACCTATGAACAGTTGCGAAGGGAATTGGGAGGGATGGGGTTTACCCGCCTCTTCTTTGCGGGCCAGATTAGATCCCTGGATGGCTGGGAACCAGAAAAGGGGGATGAGGAACTCCATATCGTCGCAGACAGACTCGTGTTGCGTCCTTCGGAGCGTAAGCGGATTATGGATTCCTTGGAGCAGGGCTTTCGTTTCGGTAAGGGCAGACTGGACTTGTGGATTGGCCCCGCCCTCCATCCCGCCCCTAGGCGGGACCGACACCTCGCCTTCAGCAGCAGGCTTGAGTGCGCCAAATGTGGAATTTCCTACAATACCCCCCTGCCCAACCTCTTCTCTTTTAACAGCCCTGTAGGCGCCTGTGAGACCTGTCGTGGGTTCGGAAGAACGATTGATATTGACTTGGATCTCATCATTCCAAACCCTGCCCTCTCCCTCGAAGAGGGTGCCATCAGACCCTTTGGAGGGCGTAATGACTATCGTATGGAATTCGATGATTTAATGGCCTTCTGCAGGCGCAGTAAGATACCGACTAGGATCCCCTATCACCGCCTAAAAAAGTCCCACCAAAAGGCGATTATTGAGGGTACCAGCGATTATTACGGGGTCCGGGGGCTTTTTGAATGGCTAGAGACCAAGACGTATAAGATGCACGTACGGGTCTATTTATCCAGATACCGAAGCTACGTGATTTGCCCGGATTGTGAAGGCACCCGATTCAAGGAGGAAGCACTGCTCTATCGGTTGGGAAGGCTCCACATCGGCCAGCTCTATGCCATGAGTGTTAATGGGGCCAGTAATTTTTTCAAGAAGCTCTTTGTCCCTCCGGAAGACCTGGCCAGCCAAATGATCCTGGATGAGGTCTGCAGCAGGCTCACTTACCTCCGTGAGGTGGGCTTGGATTATCTCACATTGGACCGCCAGTCCCGCACCCTTTCAGGAGGCGAGGTACAGCGTGTTGCCCTCACCTCAGCCTTAGGTTCCTCCCTTGTCAACAGCCTCTATATCCTTGATGAGCCCAGTATAGGCCTTCACCCGCGAGACAATCACCGTCTAATCCGTATCTTGAAGGGGCTCAGAGACCTTAGGAACACGATCGTCGTGGTGGAGCATGATTCTGAGATTATCAGGCAAAGCGATTTCATGCTGGATCTGGGACCGGGGGCAGGAGAACAGGGCGGTCAGGTTACCTACTTTGGCCCCACATCACGTGTGAATGACTCCCTCACAGGTCAATACCTGAAGGGTAAGAAACGTATCCCTATGCCCAAAGAACGGCGTACACCTAAAAAAAACAAATGGCTCACCATAAGGGGGGCTACAGAGCATAATCTAAAAGACATAAACGTGCAGATTCCTCTTGGACTCTTTGTCTGCCTCACCGGCGTGTCCGGTTCGGGGAAGTCCACACTAGCCGAAGAGATTCTTTACAAGGGGCTGAAAAGGGCGAAAGGTGATTCCCAGGGCAGACCCGGAAACTACAGGACCATAGAGGGCTTAGAACAGATTGATGACGCTGTGCTGGTAGACCAGAGGCCCATTGGCCGCACGCCCAGGGCCAATCCTCTAACCTATTCGAAAGCCCTGGATCCCATCCGCCGCTTACTGGCCAGCACGGATGAAAGCGAGGCACGGGGTTTCGGGCCCGGCCATTTCTCCTTCAACGTGGCACAGGGGCGATGCGAGACGTGCAAGGGTGAAGGTTTCGAAAAAGTGGAGATGCAATTCCTCTCCGACGTATTCATAACGTGTCCCTCTTGCGGTGGTAAGCGCTTCAAGAAAGAGGTTTTGGAGGTCGCATATAATGGAAAGAACATAGACGAAATCCTTTCCATGACCGTGGACCAAGCCACCTCCTTTTTTGAAGACCAGCCCAAGGTGAAAGCCGCGATTGCACCACTTAGGGACGTGGGCCTGGGCTATATACGGCTTGGGCAGCCCATCAACACCCTTTCAGGGGGTGAGGCCCAGCGTCTGAAACTCTCCCGGTATCTGAGGGCGGGCAACGGTCGTCCCCAGTTCTTCATATTTGATGAACCCACCACCGGTCTCCACTTTGAGGATATAGAGAAACTCTTGGCAGCACTCCATAGGGTAGTCAAGGAAGGGAACACGGTCCTGGTCATCGAGCACAACATGGACATTGTCAAGGCCGCAGACTGGGTGATCGACCTGGGCCCTGAAGGTGGAGATAGAGGTGGCCAGGTGGTGGTGACGGGGCCCCCAGAAAAAGTTGCCGCACACCGAGCCTCCCACACTGGCAAATTCTTAAAGAATTATCTCTCCGGCCGTCGCCGGCAAAAGGATGCTAAAGCTTCATCCAGCGTCGTCTCTGAAACCCTCTCGGACATTGCTTCAGCCATCACCATCAGAGGGGCCAAAGAGCACAACCTCAGGAACCTGAGCCTTACCATACCCCGCCAGAAGCTGGTCGTCATCACCGGTGTCTCCGGCTCAGGGAAATCAACCCTCGCTTACGACATCCTGTTCGCAGAGGGTCAGCGCCGTTATTTGGAAAGCCTGGCCCCTTACGTTCGACAATACGTGAAAATTCTGGAGCGGCCAGATGTGGATTCGGTTTCGGGGCTGCCCGCCACGGTGGCCATTCAACAACGTATCAGTCACGCCAGTCGGCGCTCTACAGTGGCTACCCTCACTGAGATTTATCATTTCCTCAGACTTCTATATAGCAAGCTTGGCCGTCAGCACTGTCCTGGGTGTGACCGTCCGTTGAGAAAGCAGACCAAAGAAGAAATTGTGGATCAGATTCGAGATCGATACCAGGGGAAGAAGGCAGTTCTCTTGACTACCAAGGTGGCCGGGCGAAAGGGGTTCCACAAGGAAGTGCTGGCCCAAGCCCTTCGGAAGGGTTACAGGGAAGCACGCATTGATGGGACCATCACGCCCCTTCGCGAAAACATGTCCCTGAGCCGATATCATGAACACACCATAGAGTTGGTGGCCGGCAGACTTCCCTCAAGAAAGCTTGAGAAGGTGGTCTGGCAGGCCCTTGAAGAAAGTGGAGGGAGCCTTCTGATCATGGAGGGCAGAGGAGAGGAAGAAATATTCAGCCTGCGGGGGATCTGCCCTGCTTGCGGTATTGGTCTACAAGATCTGGACCCCCGTCTCTTCTCCTTCAACAGCAAACACGGGGCCTGCTCCGTGTGCGATGGGCTGGGTGTGCTCGAGGATCCCTACGAGGACAAATCAGAGGTTTGTCCAAAATGTGGCGGCAGTCGTCTCAAACCCGAGGCCTTGGGGGTCAAAATCGGTGGTTATTCCATCTGGGATTTGGTTCAGCATCCGGCCAGCCATGTTCATGAGGTACTTAAGGGATTCTCTTTTGTTCGCGATGAAGCCCTCATCACCAAGCCCATTATGGCTGAGATTCTCGCACGGCTATCCTTTATGAACAGACTTGGTCTTTCATATCTGTCGCTCAGTCGAAGCGGGGAAACGCTCTCAGGTGGCGAGGCGCAGCGCATACGGCTGGCAGCACAGCTTGGTTCCAACCTGACCGGGGTATGCTACATTTTGGACGAACCGACCATTGGTCTCCATGCCAGGGACAATCAAATGCTTCTCAATGCCCTCAGAGATCTCAAAGAGCGCGGCAACTCCATTTTGGTCGTGGAGCATGACGAGGAAACCATCCGTGCCGCTGATCACATCATTGATCTGGGACCGGGCGCTGGACAGGACGGAGGACAGGTGGTGGCCTCTGGAAGACTCGCTGACCTCAAGAAGGTGAGCGCATCAGTCACGGGGGCCTCCTTTAACGGACACCCGCACGCAATCACATCCCATCTCAGGCCTTACTCTGATCGTCCTTACCTCAAGGTTTTGGGTGCTATTGCGCATAATCTGAAGGGAATCGACGTGGATTTTCCTTTGGGTACCCTGATCTGCATTACTGGCGTTTCTGGATCTGGTAAGTCCACGCTTCTTAAAGAGACCCTGTACAAAGGGGTCCGCAACCGGCTCCAGAGAAAGAAATATGAGACGGGCCACTGCAAAGACATCCGGGGATGGAGGGAGCTGGACCGAGTTCTAGAAGTGGATCATAGCCCTATTGGTCGCACCCCAAGGTCGGTGCCCGCCTCTTATGTGGGCATCCTTTCCCAGATACGAAAGCTTCTAGCCATGAGGCCTGAGTCTCGCGCGAGAGGATACCGGCCTGGGCGATTTTCATTCAACCTGAAGGGCGGAAGATGCGAGGCCTGCAAGGGGCATGGTTCCCTGAAGGTGGCCATGAGCTTTCTCCCAGACGTCTACATTCGTTGTGAGGTGTGCGAAGGCCAGCGGTTCAATCAAGAGACCCTGGATATTACCTACAAGGGGAAGAATATCTCAGAAATTCTGGAACTCACCTTTGAGGAGGCGGCCAGCTTTTTTGGAGCTGTGCCCTCTATTCGCCGTGCAGTCCAGGTGGTCAGTGGTATAGGCCTGGGCTATCTCCGGTTGGGTCAACCCAGCCCCACACTCTCTGGGGGTGAGGCCCCGCGCATTAAGCTTGCAGAAGAATTGGCCAAGTCCACCCGGGGCCGCACCCTGTACATTCTGGATGAACCCACCACTGGGTTACACCTTGCCGATGTGGGGAGTCTTGTAAATGTCCTGCAAGCCTTGGTAGATCAAGGGAACACGGTGGCTGTCATTGAGCACAACATGGAGATCATTAAGGAGGCTGACTACATCGTAGACCTGGGGCCTGAAGGGGGTGAGAAGGGAGGACGCGTGGTTGCAGCTGGTTCGCCTGCGGATATGCTCGCCAATCCAAACGGCTCTCATACCGCACAATACCTTAGAAAATACTTAAACGCCTGAACCTTCCCAAAGCGATTCTTGCTTTTACCCATTTCAGCCCAAGGCTGGTTTGGGTAAAGCGAGGCGTGATCTATGGGATGTTTCCCATTTCTCCAGGTTTGCAATACACTTGACAATAAACCATGGAACAGT
>DAOVAK010000078.1 GCA_030671095.1 Deltaproteobacteria bacterium
ATTGTCTCAAGGATTGTTCGATATCTTTCCTCTCTTTCCAGAAGCGTTTGCTCCGCTTGCTTTCGATCGGTGATGTCCCTCGCAATGCAGGCGATTCCAACCACCTTACCGTTTCGGACAAAAGGAGCGGCACTAACTTCACCAAACTTCCTGGTTCCATCCTTAGCGATAAATGCGTAGACCGAGGAAGGTATCCGTTCACCAGTCAAGGCACGCATCGCATCGGAGGTAGCCGCTTCCAAATACTCTTCTGCAACAAGGCCCAAATCTAGAAAGGATTCTCCCTTCAGTTCCTCAGGTTTGTACCCTATTATCCTTTCCACTGAGGGGGATACGCTCAGAATCATCAACTCAGGGTCAATGGAAAAAATCACGTCGGATGCGTTCTCAAAGTGCAGGCGATAGGTCTCCTCGTCATCCCTCAATGCTTTTTGAGTAAGCTTGAGTTCTTCCTGCAATTCTTTGAGCCTTTTTTTCAGTTCTTCATGGGTTGGTTTCTTGGCCATCAAAACACTCCAATTCAACTTGAGCCACATATCCCATTCGGAAAAATGAGGTTATCGAAAAGCGTCTCAATCCCCACGCTCATTCCATCGCTTATCCCCGACCGAAGGGTTCGCGGACTAAATCCCAAAAATATATATTATAACATCATTAATGCCTGGTGAAAAACAGGGAATTATTGACATTACCATTCTCTTGTCGGGGAAAAGACCAAATATGGGGGGATGGCATCTCTTTGGGGCAAACAGGGCCAGAGGTGTTTTAGTGGAATCGAGGTAAATAACACCTTTGATCTGTGATTGAGTGATCAGCGGTACATACAGGACAGACCTGACTTTCATCTTTGAGCTCATAAGACTCGCTTCTGTCAGGTCCGTTCAAAATATGAATTACAGTCATGGCTTATCATCCTTTTGCCCGGGAGACCAAGGATCGTTTGATCTTGCAGACCCACACCTACTGCCGAATACTACCCCTACATCTGGACCCGGCTCAAATAATCTTTATAAACCTCCCGGTTAATGGAGGCATTTTCTGGATCTTCAAAAACCGTATCTAATGATACAGTCATCTCATCATTCCGAAAAAAATAGAAAGGAATGAGTTCTAACATGCCTTCATTGGCAAAGGCTTCAAGATAATTGGCTAAAGCCCCTGGGGATACATCTCTGAATCTAAGAGGTCCTTTCCTGACGGCAACAACAAAGGCATCCGCATCTGCATCCCCAATTTCGATGGCATAAAGAAAGGCCTCTCTTGATCCGTATTTCTCAATAGGTTCTTCCCTGAATCCAGATTGCTTGCCTTTGGCTCCACATCCTAGGATGAGCAGGACCAGCAGAGCCAGCAGATAAAACCTCTGCATCCTCTTCCCTCCTTCTCTATTGTTGGCGATCGCAGTTGTGCACACCCTCTAATAGACGCTGAGACTTTGATAATCTGCGGTCAAGCTGCCTTTAAGATTTCGATCTCTTCAGGAGCGGTTTGACCATACCCAAAACGGATGACAGTTCAGGGCAACCCAAGACCCTTGCCACGACAAAGTAAATGAGCGCACCGACTAGCACAAACCCCACCAAGCTAGCGGCCTGGCACCATCTTCCCAGTTCCGGGTTCGGCATCCACCATCCATAATAGATATAACCTATTCCAAGGCCCATCACTATTGTAGCCAATAGGGACTTGCCCACAGATAGAAGGATAGGTCCAAGATCCCAGATTTTTATCTTTCTCTTAAAAAGGAACACGAGTAGCGCGAACTGCAGCGTTGATGCCAAGGAAAGAGCAAAGGCCAATCCTCCTTGCTTCAGGGGCCCCATCAAGAGAAAGCTAAAGACCAGGTTGGCAAATATCGCTGCAATCCCTATTTTAACTGGTGTCTTGGTATCCTGAAAGGCATAGAATGCAGGTAGCATTACCCTTATCCCCGAGAAAGCCCAGAGTCCCAAGGCGTAAAATAGAAGCGCTCGGTAGGTCATAGCCGTGTGGGAGGCTTCAAACGCTCCTCCTTGAAAAAAAACCTGAATGATTGATTCTCCCAGAATGATGAGGCCCACCATGGACGGGATGGTTATGAAAAAGACCAGTCTTAAAGCGTGGCCGAGGGTGTCTCTGAATTCATCGAAGTCCTTTTCAGCGGCCTTTCGTGAAAGAGATGGAAGGACCGCTGTGCCAATGGCAATGGCGAATACGCCCAGTGGAAACTGCACAAGCCGATCAGCGTAATAGAGCCAAGAGACGCTTCCATCCACCAAGAAGGAGGCTAACAGTGTGACAACAAACTGATTTACCTGATAGATGGCAGAGCCAAAAATGGCCGGAAGCATGAGTAATCCGATTCTTTTGAGACCAGGGTGATCAGGCATCCACTTGGGAAATAAGGACAGGCCCTTCGAAAGAACCCAAGGAATCTGGAGAGCCACCTGTAGTATGCCCCCCACAAGGACTCCGATAGCCACGCCCACTACGGGTTCAGAAAGATGGGGTGAAAGCCACAGCGTGGATGCAATGATTCCGATGTTCAGGAATATGGGGGCTGCGGCGGGTGCTGCAAAGTGCCGCATAGAGTTAAGAACGCCCATAAAGAAGGCCACGAGACTGATAAGAAAAATATACGGGAAGGTAATCCGCGTAAGAAGAACGGTAAGGTCGTATTTGATCCCGAAACCGCCAAAACCGAAGGCCTGGATCCTCACGACCCATGGAGAGAGTAGTATGCCAGCTAGGGTGACAACCGCTAACGCGATGGAGAGGAGGGTCAGAACTACTCTAGCAAGCTGGAAGGCATCCTCTTTCGTTTTTTGAGCCAAATACTCTGTGAAGACTGGAATAAAGGCAATAGTGAGCGATCCTTCTGCAAAGAGACGCCTGAGCAAATTGGGGATACGGAAGGCGACGAAAAACGCGTCTGTGACAAGTCCGGCGCCAAAAAATCTGGCCACCACGATGTCACGGACAAGGCCAAGGATCCGACTCAGGAAGGTAAAGAATCCCACCGTGCCCGCCGCCTGACTGACCTGTTCTCTCTCATTTACGGAGATGTCTGAATCGCTCACTGAAAACCTTCAAAGCTCCCCTAATCGGTTGTGCCAAGGTGAGGGCACGCCCCTTTTCTGTGGGGTGTAATCACACCGAGTCTTTTGAGGCTGGATTATTTAATTTAACGCCTTTAAGTGAATCCCTGTAAGCATTTAACCTTGACAATTGAAGGGAATTTACTTAGAAAGAGAGTTTTGGTCAATTTTAACAAATTTCACAGGAGGAGTTCAAAGTTTGGCAACCCATAAATCAGCCCTCAAAAGGGCGAGACAGAGCAAAACAAAAAGATTGAGAAATTTAGGTTACAAGACCAAGGCCAAAAGAGCGGTCAAAGAAGTAAGGTCTGCCGTGAGCAATAACTCGGCAGATGAAGCGAGAGAGAGCCTTGTACGGGCCGTTTCCATCATCCAAAAAACCGCCTCCAAGGGTGTCATTCATAAAAACAAGGCCTCCCGCAAGATATCCCGTCTTACCCGCCAGGTAAATAAGCTCACATCTTCATAAAGGATATCAAGCACAGAGAGCGAATACCAGATTTTCAAGGACTGGCTTAGCGCGTGAGCCCGATTTCAGCAAGCCATCTGTCTTATAGAGAAGATCTACGCCCCTCTCCAGGTCCTCTGTGGACCAGTATTGTACATGCCTCGCAAAATCTCTGGCCGAAAAGTCTGGTAGGCCCAATTTTTTGGCCACCTCCCTAATCTGTCCCCCCTTTGAGAGTATGGATTTCGTTTGCCACATGATCCTGATCTGCCTGTTCAGCATGCCGAGGATCCGCAGGGGGGCATCCTTCTTGTCTTCCTCTTCCAAGAACCTGTTCAAAACAGCCAGGGATTCATGACAATTCTTTTCAGACACCTTGTTCATGAGTTCAAAAATGGTGTAAACCCGGCTGTGAATGGCAAGCCCTTTCACCTGCTCCACGCCCACCATCTCTTCACCATACCTGAGATTGAGCTTTTCCAGCTCAGCATATAGGTCCCTGAGGGTGTTGCCCACGATCTGATGGAGGTATGCAGAGGCCTGACCATCTATCTTCAGCCCCAACTCCCTGGCCGCCCCTCTAATCCACGGTACAACCTGGCTCTCCCGCAGTTTCGTGAAATTAACCGCTCGGCCCTGTTCCTTGATCCGTTTATAGAAGCTTTTGCGGAAATCTGTCTTGGTAGCGATAAAAATCAGGCAGGTCGTGTCAGCAGGTTTTTCGAGGTATGGCAAAAAAGTCTCCAGCTCACTGGTTCTGAAATTCTCTGTCCGTCTCACGATAATCAGCCGGTTTCCGGATAGGAAAGGGAGAGAACGGGCTCGATTGATTATTTCTGCTGGATCCGTCTTCTCCCCGGCATAGAAGATTTCCTGATTGAAATCCCTCGCCGATGCGGAGATGAAATCATTGCGAATTCTGTCCAGGATCTTTTCTAACCTGAATTCCTCAGGCCCATAAAAGAGATAAAAGGGGGCCAGTTGCCCATTTTCCAGGGATTTCAGGAGATCCTCTGGTGGCAAATCCCTGGCCATCAGAACCTTTCCATGGTTTTAAGAAATATCCTGTTTGCAAGCTCCCGTGCAATGATCTCCAGGGCCAGCCGTTGATTAAACTGGGTGACAAGGGGGTCTTCACTTACTTCAAAGATCGCCATCTCTTCCATAGCCTTCTCGTGCCAGATCACCTTTCCTGTCTTCGTGTCCGTCAGTCGCATGTCCAGTTTAAGTATCAGCCTTCGGCTCCTTGTCTCCTCGAAGGTGGTAACAATGCCACTAACCGTTTGTTGCTCAATTCTATAACTCAGGGGCACAGTTCGGATCTCATATACCTGTCCCGACAGAACGGCCTGGGCCTGCTCCATGGATACGAGGGTGACCCTACCCTGACTTATGAATTTATCCCTGACAATTTTTGTAAAGGATGCCTCAAAGCCTATGTCTGACGACGTGCTCTCTATCATGGGTATGGCCAAGCTATCCAGCCTGATACCCATTGGCTCCCCTGTGGCTCGAAAAGAATATCCACAACTCGTGAATACACATCCCAATGCAAGCATAATAATCCCCAAAAATAGGGGAAAAATTCGATACTTAGGTTCGATCATTCCATTAATCATTTCCTTTATCCGAACTCTGTCCGGCGGACGTCATCTGGATCTATGGCCCTGATGAGCTCGATGATTTCCGGACCCGGAACCGGTGTTACGGTCGCATCAGGGGCCACCAGGAGATCGAAACCTGTCTTCTGCTTAATCTCATCAACGCTATGTCCAGGATGATAAGACTGGATCTGCATGACACGGCCTGGATTCTTGAAGTTCATCACCCCAAGATTGGATATGACCACCAGTTCGTTCTTCTTGCACTCTTCAGGGCGGGTGTTATATCCCTGGCCAGTCACAAAATCCACCTCCTCAACGAAGACACGACTGCTGTGTCGGGCGATCCAGACGACCACCTTTGGCGTGATAGGCATCAGAAAGGCGGAGGCTGCCCCACCTGGGAGCTGAACCTTGGGCCGGTCAATGTCTCCGATTACGCTGAGATTAGTATTTCCGTGGCGGTCGATTTGTGCGGCGCCTAGGAACATCACATTCAACTCCCCCCGCTGAGCCAGATCAAATGCCTCGTGCAGCCCGAAGTAGGCCACCGCATTTCGATTCAACCTGACATCAAAGGATGAGGGATAAATCCTGTCCAGCTCAGGGTCCACCCCTTCTGCTCCAGAAATATAGGCCATATCCGGTGCATGGGTCTTTCGGGCAACGCTCATGGCCAGTATCGGCAAGGGGGAAGATACCCCATGCAGGACTGTATCAAGGTTCTGAATCTCCGAGGCCATGGCGTAGATCATCAGATCGGATATCTCAATCTCTTCGTTCATGTCCTTTCCCTCTTGTAGACCTGTTTATCCAAATAGTCTTCAAACCGATCCTCAGCTGCTGCTTTGAGGTATTCTTTGATGTGGTCATAGTCCACGTCATAGTAGTTAAAGCAGGAGCATGGATATGCCCCTTCTGGCGTCTCCACCACAGCATCCACAAGGAAGTGGGGTAGTGTTGTGGCCTCGGGCATTTTCCTGATTTCGCTGTTGGGAATCAGCTCTTCCACGGTCACGACTACCCGCTCTGCCGCTTTGGCTTTGATCACGTCTTCATAAAAGGGACCCTCTATTCTCACATTTCCATACTCATCCGCTTTCTGGGCGTGAACCACCACAACATCCGGCTTAATGGCCCTTACTGCGATCATCGTCTCTCCAGTAAACGGGTCTTTCACCAGCTTCTGGCTTCCTATCACCTCGCTGATCTCGAGCAGATCAGAACCCAGCATTCCCTTCACCGGGAGGGAGGGCAGGCCCATGGCTGCTGCACGAAATCCGGCAATGATCGGCTGGCAGGCCCCCTCCTTGGTGGTTATTTCACCTGCCTCCGACCTCTTACGAAAGTTAGGGGCCATGCCGAAGATCTCAAAGGCCAACATGCCTGCCCGCACTTTGGCCACGCAACCGGCGCCTATCAAGAGATCAAAGTCCATGGCCGGTTCCCGGTCCACCAAGTTCAAGTTTTTCCTCCCCTGGCGTACCAGCTCACGAACAAGCTCCATTGGGGCCCTATGAAAGGTGGCTCCACCAAAAGTCACAAGGTCTCCATCCTGAATGAACTTGGCTGCCTCCTCAAGGCTCGTTAATACCTTTTTCATGCCATATCTCCCCTTCCCGGAATGCCTCGTTTCCCGCCTACCTGTTCTGGAATAGGCCTCTGAGTGCTCTAACTGAACTAGAGAAAAAAGCGACTTCTCAAAAAAGACCGCTGCGCTCCTGCACTGGCTCTGCCTGAGGCGGACCGGCCAGTTCTTTTGAGCCGGGGTGATCACACCACCACGTTGACCAACTTATTTTGAACAACGATCACTTTTTTGATCGGCTTTTCACCCACATGACGCTGGACTTTTTTATCCTTGAGGGCCTCAGCCTCGATTTCTTCCTGGTTGAAAAAGGTGGGCACCTCGATCCTGCTTCTCACCTTGCCATTCACCTGGATGACAATGAGCCTTTTCTCCACTTCGAGCGCTTCGTCCTTGTACTCGGGCCAGGGGACATTCAAGAGACTTTCTCCATGACCCAGCGTTCGCCAGCATTCTTCGGTGATATGGGGCACCACTGGGGAAAGCAAGACAACGGTTGCCTCCACGGCCTCTTTCAACACAGACCAGGCCAAATCTCCTTTGTCCTGCTTCCTGTTCAGATATTTGTTCACTTCATTGACCAACTCCATCACCGCGCTTACGGCCGTATTAAAGTGGAAACGATCTTCAATATCATTGGTCACCTTCTTGATGGTCTGATGGGTTTTCCGGTGAAGATCCTTCAGTTCGCCGGACAGGGGCTCCTTGCCATCATAGGTGGGGACCTTTGAAATCTCTTCCAGATTATCCACCACCAGCCGCCAGACCCGATTCAAAAACCTAAAGGACCCTTCCACGCCCTGCTCATTCCACTCCAAGTCCCGTTCAGGCGGGGAGGCAAAAAGACAGAACATGCGGACCGTATCGGCGCCATAACGGTCTATGAGTTCTTCGGGATCCACCACATTCCTCAGGGCCTTGGACATCTTCACCGTATTGCCAACCATTATTTCGGAATCACAATGCACGCATCGGTTATCCTTGACTTCATTGGGATAGAGAAATCCATGTTTAGGGCATTTCTGCGTCTCTTTGCAGACCATGCCTTGGGTCAATAGCTTCGTGAAGGGTTCGGCCACCTTGAGATATCCGAAATCCCTCAATACCCGGGTATAAAAGCGGGAATAGAGGAGATGAAGGATTGCATGCTCTATCCCGCCTATATACTGGTCCACCGGCATCCAGTAATCCACTCTCTTCGGATCGACGGGGCCCTGATCATAATCGGGAGACGCATAGCGATCAAAATACCAGGAAGATTCCACAAAAGTGTCCATTGTGTCTGTCTCTCTCCTGGCAGGTCCTTTGCACTTTGGACAGGCGCTCTCATAAAAGGAGGGCTCAAAGGGAAGCGGTGACCCCCCGTTGGGTCTCATCTCGAGATCAAGGGGGAGAACCACGGGAAGATCCTCCTCGGGGACGGGTACTGTCCCGCATTTGTCACAGTAGACAATGGGAATGGGCGCCCCCCAATACCTCTGTCTCGAGATGTTCCAGTCCCTCAACCTGAAGTTTACCGTTTTGTAGCCCATCCCCTTTGATTCCAGGTATTCAACGATGCTGCCCAAAGCAGCCAAGTTGCGCTGCCCATTAAAGGGGCCGGAATTGACCAGGATACCCTCTCCTTCATAGGCCTCGGTCATGGTCTCCTCACTCAGTGGCTCGCCTGGTCCCTGTATGACCACCCTGAGACGCAGATCATACTTCTTGGCAAACTCGAAATCCCTCTGATCATGGGTCGGCACGGCCATGATGGCCCCAGTCCCATAATCGAAAAGCACGAAGTTGGCCACATAGATGGGAATCCTTTCCTCAGTGACAGGATTTAGACAATACCTACCAGTAAAAATACCCTCCTTCACCGTGAAGTCGGCTGCACGGATGTAGCTATCCACTTTCAAGGTCCGCGCGATAAACGCAAGCACCTCCTTCTCTTGAGGCTGCCCCTGAATAATTTCCTTGATCATGGGGTGCTCTGGCGCAAAACACATGAAGGTGGCCCCGTACACGGTATCCTGCCTTGTGGTGTATACTTCGATGACCTCCTCGGAATCCACTATGGGGAAACGGATGATGGCCCCGAAACTCTTCCCGATCCAGTTCTTTTGCATGGTCAGAACACGCTCGGGCCATCCGGGAAGCCTGTCACAGTGTTCCAGGATTTCCTCGGCATAATCTGT
>DAOVAK010000200.1 GCA_030671095.1 Deltaproteobacteria bacterium
TGGTCGCCTTCGCCGGCAGCCAGGTTGACAAGGTCGTTGATGAGGCCGGTAACCTTCTGCTCGTGCTTGTATGCATTCTCGAACGCATCAAGGGGTGAAGACCATTCCTTCGGCGGACCCTCTACCTGTTGCAGCATAACGTGGCCGCCGCGCTCGTTGATGAAGTCGTAGAACTTCATCGCGTGCACCAGCTCTTCTTGTGTCTGAACGCGCATCCAATTCGCGAAACCGGGAAGGTTTATCGACCGGAAGTAGGCGGACATCGAAAGATACAGGTAAGAAGAGTACAGCTCCGCATTGAGCTGTTTATTCAGAGCGGCTCCTATTTTCTGGTTTAACATGGTCATTACCCCCTCCAAAGTCCGTGAAGGTTACAGTACTCACGGGCCGTGATTTTGTCTGCCTTGACATCAAATGTGGCTTCAGGTGTACCTCCAGGCTTCAAGAACTGGCGGTATGCCTTTCCGTCGGCGATGACCTCGATCCATTCGATGTAGTGCTTCTCTTCCATGGGATGGGCGACGCTTCCTACCTTCACCGTGTACGTGCCAGCGCTTTTTTCCACCACCGGCACGTGCTTCTCCCGGGCGGCATCCACCGTGTTCTCGACGAAGAGCTTCATCGGCTTGCCGCAGCAAACGAGTTCCCCTCGGCCTTCGTGGAGCACCTCCACGATGTTCCCGCAAGCTTCGCACTTGTAGACCTGTAATCTCTCAACCATTGTTCCATCTCCTTTCTATTGTTTTTTCTCCTCTTGCATCCCTTCGAGCCTAAGCTCAAGCCAATCGGCCATCTCCTGGATATTTTTGATCAAATGCCAGCCACTCATCCGCAAACGCCCTGTTGAGCAACTCTATAAGTTCGCTCACATCCATTCCAACGATTTCTCTTCCTTTTGTTCCCATCCTTATTGCCTCCTCTTTCTGTTATTTTGCTTTGTACCTTACCCCTCACTTTTAATAATATTGTATTCCTTGTGTTTGTTTAATATTTTATCTGCCAGGCTGTCTAATGCCTTGAAATCCTCTTCTTTGGGAAAGCCTTTTACAACGACGGGATCAAACAGCTCTACCTTTAAATTTGAAGTTATCCCCTTAATTTGTTCCACCATCCTGCTACCCCAGCCATATGATCCGATAATTGCTGCGAATTTCAGCTTCGGTCTCAGGGCATTGGCGAGATAAACCGCATAAACCATATTCGGATGTGGACCAACCAAGACCGTGGGCGATGCTATTACTATTGTTGCCGCATCTACCAGGGCTATGGCCAGTTCTCCGATGTCGGTCTTTGTCAGATTGAAGGGCTTAACAGTGATAGCTCTTTCGATCAAAGCGTCCATCAGATAATCGACCATCCTCTTTGTGCTCTCATGCATTGAGATATAAGGTATAACCACTTCATTTTTTACCTCATCAGAGACCCAATCTCTATAAGCACTTAGGATGAATTCCGGCCTGTTATAGATTGGCCCATGGCTTGGCGCAACTTTCTCTATATCCAGGTCCTTTATCCTCTCCAAGTTCTTCTTTATGGTTGTCCTGAACGGCATCATGATCTCTGCATAGTATTTTTTGGCTGACTCATATACAGTGGCCTCATCGGTTACAAAAAGATCGCTGGTGGCCAGATGGGAGCCAAGAAAATCACACGAAAAAAGTACTTTGTCTTCCCTTAAATATGTGAGCATCGTCTCTGGCCAATGGACCCAGGGCGCATGAATAAACTCCAGTGTTTTCTCTCCCAATGATAAAGTCTCTCCATCGTCCACCGTTATAAACTTGTCCTCAGGGATTAAAAGCAGATCCATGAGCATAACCTTACATTTTTGTGTGCAGACAACCTTGGCAGGAGGATAAATATCGAGTACCTTCGGCAATGACCCTGAGTGATCTTGTTCGGCGTGATTGACGATGACATAATCCAAATCCTTGACGTCAAGTTGGTGGAGATTCTTCGTCAGCACCTCCGTCATCGTTGGGTCCACCGTATCTATCAGAGCCGTCCTTTCTCCCCCTCTCACCAAGTAGGCATTATAGCTTGTTCCATCTGGCAGGGGTATGAGTTCATCAAATAACCTCCTATCCCAGTCAACTGCACCGACTGAGTAAATATTTGGTTTTAATTGTCTTGGAATACCCATTTTGTTCCTCCTTATCATTCCCTTGTCTTATTCTCTCCGCGATCTTCAATGCCGCACTCCCAGTATTCCTTCATCTCCCTCCTCCTACGTATGGTCTTATTCCTCAGGCTCGAACTCATCCTTGCTTGCCCCACACACCGGGCAAACCCAATCGTTGGGAAGCTTCTCAAAGGGGGTACCGGGGGCGATTCCGCCGTCAGGATCCCCCTTCTCGGGATCGTAGATATACCCGCATACCGTGCACCTGTACTTTTTCATGGCCTTCTCCTCTTTTTCTTCTTTCTTTAGTTTCTACATAAGTAGGGACCGTCTTGGATGTGGTCCCCCTCTTCACCTGGTGGTAAAAAGCATAGGTCATGGGCTTCCCTTCCTTAAATACCTGGGTATCCATCACCTCCCCAACGAAGATCGTGTGGGACCCTGCATCCAGCTCCTTTACCACATTACCCTCCTGTTAGCCCAAGGCATGATCCTAAAGGATGGGGCAACCGTTCTTGCCCAGCCGGTAGGCGAGGCCGTCGAATTTGTCCACTTCCCTGCCGGATTTAAAACCGAACCTCTCGATGAAGCTCAGGGGGGTCTCCTGCGAGAGAACTGAAACAGCAAATACACCACTTTCCCTGATAAATTCATGGGTGAGATTATCCTCATTGATCCCCAAGGTAATCTGCGGAGGTGTTGAGGTAACCTGCATTACTGCGTTGGCTATCTGGGCGTTGATGCGGTTTCCCTCTTTGGAGCTCACCACATAAAGTCCGTAACTGATCTAGCGCAAGATCTTTTTGTCCATGTCTTTTTCCTCAAATTATTTTAACCACCATCTAACCCACCCCTCTCTTTTACCCGAAGCCAACCCACAGGGTCGGTGAGGTACTCTATGGAATCCATGATCTGCAGATAGTGCCCCATTTCTTCGTGGGAGAGGGTTAAATAAAAGCGCCTCTCCTGGGTATCGGAGGTCTCCCCGGCGAGATCTTCGTAATATTTTGTGCTCTTTTCCTCCATTTCCAAGGCGAAGCGCAGGGCATCCAGATCATCGGAGGAGGCCTTGGCCTTCTCCACGAGGGACTCCTGAAAGACCTTCTCCAATTGCGAGGGATCGACCACAGAGGTGATCCACTCCCCAAAGGGTTTTTCCTCTTTGAGTCTGTCGAATATCTCATGTATTTTCCTGATGTGCAGATCTTCCTCACAGGCGAGTTCCTCGAAGACCCTCCTGGCCAGATGGCTCTGGGCCTTCCCCGCTGCCTGGAGGTAAAACTGCTTACCCTCCTCTTCCATCTCTATGGCCCTCTTCAGGGTCTCTTCCTTTTTTATGTCCATGGCGCTCATATCTTCCCCATCAAATCGATTCCTGGATTCAGGGTTGGTTTACAAGGCTCCAATCCGGCCGGTGTTGTCTCGCCCGTGGCCCTCACGTGCTGAAAGGCCTTGAGATGGCGGATGAGCTCAAGCTCCGCTTTCATAAAACCTCCATCTTTCAGAAGGCCATCTCTGTTTTCCAGATCTCCCAAACCTTCCCAGCCCTTTTGAGGGTTTCCGTTTCGGGTGGCAAGGTTGACTTTCCTGGCTGCCACCCGGAAGGCATGAGTTCACCGGTGGCTTGGTGATGCTGGAAAGCTTTCAATTGTCGTAAGACTTCCGCTACGTTGCGGCCTACTGGTGGAGTCAGAATCTCCATGGCCTGGGTCACTCCCTCTGGATCGATGAGGAAGCGGCCGCGAACATCGACTCCTTGTTCCTCGTCAAATACTCCATACAGAGCGCCGATCCTACCTCCTGGATCCGAGATCATGGGATAAGGGACACCTCCCTCTACCATTTTGGAAAGTTCTACTTCTTGCCAGACTTTGTGGGAGAAATTGCTGTCCACGCTGACCGAAAGCACCTCCACACCCAGCTCCTGAAATTCGGGGTATTTGACGGCAACTGCCGACAGTTCTGTCGGTCAGACGCAGGTGAAATCAGCGGGATAGAAGCAGAGCATCACCCACTTACCTCGATAATCGGAGAGTTTAATCTCCTTAGCAGTACCCTCATGGTACGCCTTGGCGATGAAATCCGGCGCCTCTTTCCCCACTTGTACACTCATTTTGATTACCTCCTTTCTTGTAGTGATTAATGAACTTGCCACTATAGAAGGTCTTTGCCTCGAAGTGCGAGGATTCCTTCCCCACTCCGGCTTTTTTACTCTCTTCAAGCGCTACCTTTTCATATTCCTTCTATAGCCCCCTTTTCTCCAAGGCCCGGAGAAAAAGGATTATGCCCCCGCAGAAGATAGCTACTATGATCCAGTGATACGGAAAACCTATCCCCAGCATAGATGGAATGGTGATCTTTCCGTAAGAGCCCCATGCAAGGAAATTCCCTTTTAAGTGGTGATAGATCTCGGCATAAAGCCCCGCACCCACCAACATCCCTAGGATACCGCCCCAGAAGGCATCGGTGCGCCCTTCACCGACAGCACCAACCCCAGTGCCTGGGCAATAGCCTAAAAGACCAAATCCCGCTCCGAAGATGAAGGCCCCCACGATATTTGCCATCAGGTGGGTTGACTTAACATGAAGTTCCAAGATCCCTACATCCTTGAAGAAGTATATCCCTACCATCCCCACCACAATGGCGGTGAGCATCACCTTCAATAAAGTGAAGTCCTTCAGTCTCAACTGCCCTACTATAATATCATATCTGACAACCTTTGCCTTCTGCAGGGTGAAACCGAGGACAAAACCGGTTATCAGGCCGAAGATAAGCTTACCCGCTGGCGAAGTCATAAAAGGCGCCATCTTTCCTCACCTCCCTCGATAGAGGATTCGGACGGTTATGATGCCGCCCAGAAAGAAAAAGATTACGGCCACCCAGCCACTTACAGCAAGCTGTAAACCCCCACTGACCCCGTGTCCGGTGGGGCAGCCACCTGCCATTCTGGCCCCGAACATGAGGATGATTCCTCCTAAGAAGGCCACGGCCCAGCGTTTGGCCCTGCTGGGACCGAAGTGCTCCTCCCACATGGGGGGGATAAACCTCAACTGATACCTCCTGGAGAGCTTGGCTGAGACGTAAGAACCAATCAATACCCCCAAAACCAACATCCATTGCCAATCGATCTTCGGGACCTTTGCAATGAAATACGGGAGGTTATTCACGTGTTCAGGGGCAAAGAGCTTCTCTATCATACCCGCTGTCCTGACGAAGGTAGTAGACGCCCCAAGCGGTTTCACCGTCAGAAAGGCGAACCAGCTCAAAAGACCCACGATGATTCCCCCCACATAGGGAGACCAATCCTGTTTTTTAAGCCAAGTCATCATCTCACCCTCCTTTCTTAAGTTCTTTTAAGGCCACATTGGCCCCGATTAGAATTGGGTTCCAGAAGGTGGCGAAGGGTGGGGCGTTCCCTTTCGGCTACTTCCGAGGTGAGCACGATGAGGTCGTAACAGCCATTCACATCATGGGAAATGTAATAGGGAAGGCTACAAGGCCCATGGGGGATATGGGGGTTCTTTTCAAGGACAACGACCTCCATCTCGGGCCTAGCTCTTCCCGAACCACTGGTCGTACTCATCCCTACCAATGACTACTACCAATTTTCCGACAGGAGTTCAAAGTAGGCCCGGGGATGATCGCAAGCCGGGCACTTCTCCGGGGCCTCCTTCCCCTCGTAAATATAGCCGCAGTTGCGGCATCGCCACTTCACCACTTCATCCCGCCGGAAGACCCTTCCTTCCTGGACGTTCCGTAAAAGGCCCAGATAC
>DAOVAK010000713.1 GCA_030671095.1 Deltaproteobacteria bacterium
TCAAAATCCGCAAGAAAGCGGATGGCGGCTGAGCGATGGCAGTTTGAAGACCAGGGATATTGCAAAAATGGCTGGAACGGCCACCATGCCTGCCCTTATTTTTTCAAATGCCTGCCAATCTGCTCGTACCGACGAGTGGGCGCTCGCAGAATACTTTCAGGATGAAATTTTTGGCCTTGCCAATGCCTTTCTGCTGGCGGGTGTAAAGCATTATGTTGGAACCTTCTGGGAGATACTAGACGACCCGAGCAGGCGCTTTGCCCTTGAGTTCTATAAATACCTGTTTTCCGGTGTGACTGTCGGTGAAGCAACAAGACAGGCCAGGTCGGCACTTATCAAGAAGTACGGAGAACAGACTATCGTCTGGGCAAGCTATCTCCTATACGGAGATCCTACATTTAATTACATGGATCAAATCAAGGTTCAAGAGCCCAGGGAGGAAATGGAGTCGCCCCGTGTAGTGAGCGCTGCAGCAGACATAAGGACCCGTGACGAGGTCATCGATTTTACCGATCAGGCAGAGCGAAAAAAAGGCCGAAGCTGGTGGGCCATAGCCGCTGGTATTTTTGTATTGGCCGCTGTGATGCTTTGGGTTTACCCTGGATTTTTAACAAAAAGTGCGGCTGAGTATGAGAGAAAGGCCTTGGCCTATTTCAAGGCAGGCGATTATGCGGAAGCTATCAAGACCTGTGAGGATATTCAGGAAAGGAACCCCAGACGGTGTCTGGGTTACCTGATCCTCGGCAACATTCATTTGCTCGAGGGAGATTTAGGAAAGGCAAAATGGCAATATGAAGAAGCACTCAAGGCCGAACAAGGGTCTGATACTGAGAAAGCGGAAGCCTTGATAGGACTGGGCAGGATAGCTTCCATTGAGAACAAGACCGATCAGGCCCTGAACAATTATCAGCAAGCTGCTAAACTAGCACCCGCGAAAGGCCAGACATATGTATCTCAGGCCATGTTGCTGGAACGGCAGGGAAAGTATGATGAGGCCCTGAATCTTTTTGCCAAGGCCCAGGCATTGTCCCCTGATGATCGCAGTATTGAAGCGGTTAGCAATGAAACACAAGAAAAGGTCGCCCTAATCTCTAACAGAGAAAAGCAAGAAAGAATTAATGGGCTGGTTAGGGAACTCCTGGATAGTTTTGATAAATCTGTGCCCCCGGCCCCTTGGGACGGCTGGACCTCTCCCCCCCTGACAGTTTGGGTAATGGATTTTAAGAGCCTGGGTCACGGTTTGCAAGAAGGAGAAGAAAGGCTCGTCACTTCCGGTATAGCGGGGCAGTTGATTGAGAAATCCAGAGTGCGAATTGTGGAACGTGCCATACTGGATGAGCTAATGAAAGAATTGAAGCTTGGCACTTCCAGGCTGGTAGATAAGGGCACTGCACTGTCCCTTGGCAAGATCATGGCAGCCAGGGTTATTTCGTCTGGACAGATCGTGCATGAAGGGGGTCAGACTCAGGTGGCAGTCCGTCTTATTGAGACTGAGACTGGCGAGGTAATGGCATCAGTTAGTGAAGTATTTGTCAACGCTGTTTCGCCTTCTGTAATCGCAGATAAATTGTCGGGCATTCTTTTGACAAAGCTTAAAGCCCTTTATCCACTCCGGGGAAAGATTGATGAACTCAGAGAGGAGGGAATTGTACTCAATATTGGTCAAAAGCAGGGAGTGCGAATCGGCCAGCAATTTAAGGTTGTTGACAATGACTGGATATTGGAGGTCAGTACGGTTCAAAAAGATCGCAGTACTGCAAAGGTAAAAAGAGGGTATGGGAACATTAAAGAGGGACTTCGCGTAGAGGTTTTGCAAGAGGGCTAACCGGGAAGTGGTTCTTTACCCTTTCCGAACGCCAGCATCGCGACACACCGTGATCAGTTACAGTATACGTGCTACCGCCTACTCGTTAACCGTAAATATTTCCACGTCCCCAGAGACATTTTTGAGCCTAAATTTGCCCTTGGGTTCGACGGAGAAATGGTCGTTTACCCTGTCTGCCGTTGATTTTGAAAGATGTATGGCACCTTCCGAAGCAAGGTCCCCGATTCTCGCTGCCACATTGGTAACCATGCCCCGGGCCGTATAGGTCCAGCGAGACCCTGTAAGACTATCGAACTTTGCTGCTCCTAAGAGGGCTC
>DAOVAK010000835.1 GCA_030671095.1 Deltaproteobacteria bacterium
GAATCTTGAGATCAAGAGCATCGAGGTAATCGAAAACCCCGCCTCAGACATAGAACAGGGAGCCGGGCCAATAGCGGCGAGGATAATCAAGGATCACGGCATTGACCTGCTCATTTCTGGAGAGATGGGTCCGGGCGCAAGAACCATCCTTGAGGCTTTTGACATCAAAATCCATGAGACATCTGTTGGCAAAAAGGTCAGCGAAGTAGTTGAGGAAAGGAAAAAACTAAAGCTCTAGTTGAGCCACGAGCTTTTTCCATACATTTTTTATTGCTATTGCAGCCCTCGAGTTCTTCTTGTATAACACAATTGGTTTGCCTGCGACCATTGATTTCGTTACCTCTGGATCAAAAGGCACATGACCGAGATTCAGTATGCCTTCCTCTGAGCAGTAATCGTCGATCTCGGATGTGTTGTCCTCATTGATATCATGCTTGTTCACGACTACAAAGGGAGTGATCTCAAAGTGCCTCAACAGGTCGAGGGCACGCTTGAGGTCATGGATACCTGAAAGTGTGGGCTCAACCACCACCACAGACGCGTCAACGTTTGCAATGCTGGCGATTACGGGGCACCCGATCCCAGGAGACCCATCAACGAGCACCAGTTCCTTTCCCTGGCTCTCGGCCATCTTTTTCGCGTTCTGACGTACTAGTGAAACCAGTTTTCCACTGTTCTCCATCCCTGGGGTAAGCCGTGCATGTGCCATTGGCCCGAAATCGGTCTCGCTGTTGTAGGCGTATCCACATACACGGTCTATGAAGTCTATGGCCTCGACAGGGCAGTTTACGACACATACCTTACATCCCTCGCAGTGCATTGGGTCCACTTTGAAGTCAAATATGGCCTTGAACTTACACAGCTCCATGCACCTACCGCACTCGATGCACTTTAATGGGTCAATTTTTGCCAACTTGAGTCCCTTGAACTCTATCGTCTCTTTTATCCTAGGATTCAGGAGCAGGTGCAGGTTGCTCGCGTCCACGTCGCAGTCGGCGAAAACAGAGTTGCTACTGAGGGCGGCAAAACAAGCAGTGATAGTTGTTTTACCAGTTCCCCCCTTGCCGCTGAGTATGGTTACTTGTTTCATTGTACAATCTCCTTTATCTTCTCATGTAATTCCTGGAACTTTGCCCTCCACTCAGGCATCTCCTCAACGAAAGGAATGCCTCTGGAGTATAGTTCAGCTATCTTCCGGTCATAGGGTATCTCCATCAGTATGGGCAGGTTCATCTTCTCACAGTAATCATAGACTCCCCGATCCCCTATTCCAGCAAAGTTAACTACTACTCCCAACGGGATACCCAAATCCATGATCACTTCAGCGGCTATCTCCATGTCGTGTAACCCGAACGGTGTCGGCTCGGTTACCATCACGCAAAAATCGGTGCCCAATACTGATTCAACAACTGGACAAGCGGTACCAGGAGGAGAATCTAGTATAACAAGGCCATTATTCTTTGATTTTTTCTTGACAGCAGAGATTACTGGTACTGATAGGGCTTCTCCGATGTTCA
>DAOVAK010000570.1 GCA_030671095.1 Deltaproteobacteria bacterium
TGGACATTCTTCGCATCCTTACCCTTGGCGCGCCGCACCATCCGTCGTGCCTCTGGAAACTTCCTCTTCGCGCCATAGAGGCTCGCATAAAGGTAGCAGGATATGGTGTGGCGCCCTGGAGTCGGCTCACATTGATAGGCGATGGCAAACCCCGGGTCTAGTCGCGAGTCGTGCATGGGAAGCTCCTGCCCCCCGGCGTGTACCGCGTATTTTTCTGAATCCTTGCCGATCTTCTCCGAAGCCCGCTTCACGCCATCGGCGAGGGTGTCACCAAATCCCTCGCGATTAATTGTCATCTCAGTAAGCCTAACGATCTCTTCGGTCTTCCCCCAGCCCAGGTTCAGCCCGCCTGTCGTCTTCTCATCTATAATGCCGTTTTCAAAGCACTCAATGGCGAAGGCGACACATCCCCCTGTTGAAATTGTATCGATACCTGCGCGGTTGCACATCTCGTTGATCTCGATAATCGCGTCGAGATCATCGTGCAGGATGAGGCCGCCGAATGCCCCGAGCGTCTCATACTCTGGTTTATGTCCTTGGGTACCCTTGTAACGTCCCTTCTGGATATCAATTATACCGCCACAGCCCAGTGGACATGCCTGGCAAGCATATCGCCGTTTCTGGTATCCTATAACGCTCTCGTCAGAGTTTTTCGCGGCACTATCAATAGTATAATCAATATATCCGACACCATCCCAATTCTTTATGGGCATATCACCGATCAGGGCTGAATATACAGTAAGCCCCGAAGTACCATATCTCCTAAGTACCTCCCGGTAAGTTGACGGCTGCGATTGAATGGAAATTCCAGTACGGGCAATGATCTGACTTAAAGGGTTCATGAACCGTAGTAAAAACTTATCGACTGTCTTGGATTTTTTGTAGTCTTTAAGAAAACTCTTGTTTATCGCCTTCACGATGTCCGGTTGTGCTACCGGGACTTTTTGACTGCCACGTATTGCAACTGCCTTAAGTTTCTTACTGCCCATTACAGCACCAAGGCCGGATCGTGCGGCAATCCGACCACTATCGGTTACAATACCTGAGATGAGAGCGCACTTCTCACCGCTTACCCCTATTGAGGCCACCTGAACCCTCTTATCACCCAGTTCATTTCTTATTAATCCCTCTGTCTCGATGGTGTCCTTTCCCCATAAGGATGATGCATCCTTGATTTCGATACCCTCACCGGTAATATAGACCCAGACCGGTTCTTTCGCCGCACCAGTAAAGAACACCGCGTCATATCCAGTTAGTTTCAGTTCCTGCGACAGGAATCCACCAGCATTGGCATCTCCCCATCCTCCTGTGAGGGGGGATTTGCCCACGACTATAAATCGTCCGGAAAAGAATGCACCTGAACCGGTTAGCAATCCCGAGCAGAATCCCAGATAGCTCTCCGGTGACATTGGATCGATGCCCGGTCTCTGACGTTCCGTGATAACAGCAGCACCGAGGCCGTATCCGGAAAGATATTTCTTATAAAATTCCTCGCCGGGTTCAATCACCTCTGTTGTCCCTTTTGTCAGATCCACTATACAGTACTTACCAGTAAATCCTCCAGGCATGGTTATCTTCCTAGCTTATATGATCTTGCTGCTATTACAGCGCTAACCAAAGAATTTGTTCAAGAAACGATTAACCCGCATCTGCCAGTAGGCAATGTTAACGGGGATGAGCATTCCGGAGTCGAGATTGACATTCTTGATCTTTCCGATGGAGGACAAATAGTGTACATGATCCGCGACGGAGACGGGACATCCCTTTGCGTGGATGTATGGGGACGATCTGTTCTTGAAACAGTGCAAGAGAGCACTATAGGTCTTTAAGAGCATGTCATTCGATCTGGTCTTCTTCTCATCCATCTCCCTGGTAGTCTTGTAGTTGCCTTCAATCTTGACATCTTGACCATTGATCCTTCCCTTCCAACTGGTGCAGTTCCCTGCAAAGATCACCCTCTCGCCCTCATCAAGGTCAAGGGGCTCTTCCAGCCTGCCCACCACATATCGAACCTTTTTCATCTCCTGGTTCACGTTTGGGTAATAGCCTTTGAATATGTGCACTGCCTCCTGGAGGGCCCCAGGACATCCGCCCCAACAGTAATCGGGAGAGTGTCTTTCGGGAAACATGCCCACGGTACAGGTCAGATTGCCATCCGCTCCGAAGTATTCGTCAATATGTTCCATGCAGAATTCAAAATCGCCGGTTCTTTGCCTAACCTCCTCGAGCGGGAAATCGCCTGAGACATCGATTTCCTCCAAATCCATGGGACCAAAACCCCTTTCTGCTGCAAAACGAAGGTGGATCAAGTCGCGGGGGTCCACATGAACCATATGGCAGCACACCGTGTCAACTGCGCACGAATTTGTCCCCATCACGATGGCTCCCATGTGAAAGGGGGTCGGGGTAAGCATCATTTTTTGCCCGGCCGTAATGGCATCTATGGCAATAAAGCCTGGTTGGATGACCTCCTGAAGATCGGCAATTTTATGCTCCAGGAAGCTGTTGTGATCCACTAGCCTGTGCCGATCGTCCTGAATTCCTATGAAGTTCTTGAGACTCAGGGTGAGCCTAGTCCAGGGGTGGGCCTTGAATTTAGGCAGGTTGATGAGAAAGTCGCATTGGGCAATCGGCTTGGGGACAAAGATCTGATCCCGGAGCCTCGCATGTCCTTTAAGTTCAACCGGGACCTGTTTGACCTCGTCAAAGTAATAGGCCTTGATCTTGTGCTTCTTTATTATCTCTGGATAACCCGCGTTCCTGAAACCCCACCTGGTAGGAA
>DAOVAK010000634.1 GCA_030671095.1 Deltaproteobacteria bacterium
TCATATATACCTTGAGGTATCCCGTAATCGTCAAAGTGATCGATGATCAAACTCTGTGGGTCGACGAGCTGACTTTCCCGCCTTTATGCATCATATGCGGGCCGAATGATATACGAGAATAATCGTGAAATCTTCCAGCGGGAGACCGGTGAACCGACCTCGTTTTAAAATAAGGGTGGATGATATGAACTTGAAGAAATACCTGTATCTTGTTTTGATCACTGCTTTTCTCATCGGCCTTACCTCTGGCTGCTCAACAGTCAAAGGATACGGTAAACTTGGTTATGCCGAAACCACCGAGCCAAAGATGACGCTTGATCAGCTCGTCGAGAACTGGAAAGATTACGACGTCTATTATTCTGGTGTGTGGGAAGGGTATGTATATGGGGTTATGTTTGATCCCAAGAACGACGAGAGAAAGCTAGTGGGTCATGAGTGGTGGGCACCGGTTGAAACCCAGGAAGATCTATCCCAAATGATTCGATTGATTAATGCCTTCCCGTTCGAACCGCAACTGTGGAAAATATTAGCCCCGGATAACCAGCTCTATGGGTTCATATATACTTTCAGGCATCCTGTAACGATCAAAGTGATCGATGATCAAACTCTGTGGGTTGACGAGCTAACTTTCCCACCTTTATTTATAGCAATGGATCTAATTGATAGAGAATAACCATCAATGATTGCAGCGGGATGCCGCTGAACCGACCTCGCCCCAAAATGATGCCAGGGAGCAGGACGTTACAAACGTCCTGCTCCCTGGATCCCATCTTTGATCGCATAAGGAAGGCACTTTCCCTTCAGATTTAAAAGTGGCATGCGCCATTCTTGAGTGGACGCATGATTCAGAGGATGACCTCTTCCCTGAATCCGAAACGTATGCTGTTGTCCAGGTAGTACACCAGAGTGGGTTTGAACTGGTAGAGCTTCACCTTAAAGCGCTTTACAAAGGCGTCTAAATCAAGAGCTTGCCCGGGTTTAAAGAAATCCTTTGTGAAAGGGAACTTCTTGAGGTAGGCGCGTATGACCTCAATGGTCCCCAGGCGAGGGGCGACAGGTTCCATTTGCCCAGACATCTGGACTCCCCTGATCTCTTGCCAGGTGGATGCATTGGCGTAAATGGAAGAAGAGGCTTGACCACTCGCCAAGGACTCTTGGATGTGCCGTGAGGTGGGATCGGAGAAGAAATAGAAACAGGATTTGAAAAAGACATAATAGACGGGTGCAGACCAAGCTACATCCCCTTTGGCCGTAGCCAAGGTCATGGTGGACTGTTCGTCAATGAGATCTACTGCTAGCTTCTTGAGCGCTTGATCGCCCGGGCCTGTATGCTCCTTATCAACCATAACTGTCTCTTGCTAGACCATTTCTCCCTATACCTTGGGCTCCTTCCACCAGGGGTAGAAGTCCGGCATATCGGACGAAACCCGCAGCGTAAACCTTGGTGGTCGCTTTTCCAGGAAACTTTCAACGCCTTCGTATGCGTCTTTTTGACGGCCCGCCCAGTAGAAACAGCGCGAGTCAATAAGATGCGCAGATTGGGGATCCGCTTCGCCCAGTCCATGCCAGAGAAGTGCCTTGCTGAGCGCTACGGATACAGCGGAGGTATTCTCCGCTATCTCCTTCGCAATGCTCATCGCCTTGGTCAGTACCTCATCATGTGGCACCACCCAATTAAACAGACCAGAGTGGGCTTCTTCTATAGCACGGAACACCCGCCCCGTATAAATGAGCTCGGCGGCCTTTGATATCCCCACGATTCGCGGCAGAAACCAAGATGAACATGCTTCAGGAACCAGGCCTCTTCGCGTGAAGACAAAACCGATCTTGGCGTCTTCGGCCACGATCCGCACATCCATTGGAAGCGTCATGGTAATGCCCACGCCCACTGCGTGACCATTAATAGCCGCGATTACTGGCTTACGGCATCTGAATATGGCAAGGGCTATCTGACCGCCTCCGTCGCGATGTTCACTGATAGGGACCTCTTTTCCTTCTTCACTGGAATAATCAAACCTGGAACCCCCTGCGGATAGATCTGCGCCTGCGCAAAAGGCTTTGCCCACACCAGTCACCACAACAACGCGGACATCATCATCGCGATCCGCCTCCCCGAACACCGCGATCAACTCCTCTCGCATTGGAGTCCCCAAGGCATTCATCTTGTCAGGGCGATTCATGGTGACCGTTGCGATACCGTCTTCCACCTCATATCGTATCTCATTGAAATCCATCGAATTAACCTCTTTCTTTGATCGACCTTTAATATAAGCTGCAGCATGCCATCACAAATTCCCTTACCGGTCAAGGCTTATATCCTCGCCTTCAAAATGGCTTTAGGCGAGATTTGCAAGGCGTGGGGGAAAGGCGTTCTCCCTCACGAGGATTCATAGGCCTCCACATCCTTCTTCACCGGGATCTTGGACTCACAGGGAACTTCTGTCTGGCAGAGTCCACAGCCATACCCATCGAAGCCATACTCGGATGTGACATAATCCCTGGTAACCGGGAAAAGATGCTTACGACAGG